>JANPOJ010000076.1:0-3039 GCA_031427935.1 Ilumatobacteraceae bacterium
CGGGGAACCGCTGAGGCCGGGCGTGCGTCGACAGTCGGCGCGGGAGGTGCCACGATGTGTGAATGAGCAGTTCTTCCCCCAGCGACCTGGCGGTCACCCTCCGATCAGTCCCACGACGCCTTCGTGAAGCTGTCGGCAACACCCCGCCCGATGCCACCGCGGGGATCACCGCCGAGCTGAACGAACAAATCGGTATCGCCGCGCGATTGATGCACAGCGCATCAGAACCGGCTGCCATTGCCGATGCGATCGACGCGGTTCCCGCAGACTCATGGGACGAAGGCACGTTGAACTCGCTGCGAACGACAGCGCTCGACATCGGCCGCCTGCTGCGCGCCATCGCTGCTGTTGCCGAGGGCGACGGCGACGAAGACTGACGCCCAGTCAGTTCGAGCGCTCGATCTCGTCCCAGTCGTCTTCCGGGTTGTTCTCGGTGAGATGAGCGATGACCGTGCCGTCGATGGCATCGACCAACACCAGTGACCGCTGCCGAGGCGGGCTCTCGGCCGAGTAGACCAGCACGCGCCATGTTGGCCGACTGCGCAGGCCACGCCACACCTGCTGCGCCGACGCATGCCCGACCGGGAAGCCAACAGCACCTTGCGCCGAGACCAGCGCCTGCTTCTCGTCGATGTGCATCTTCCATCCCGAGGTCAACGACATCAACCCGACCGCACCGAGCAGGATTGCGGCCCAGACCATGCCGCTGTTGACGAGTACGGGATCGTGCCCACGACGCCACAACCACAGCAACAGGCACACCGCTGCAATCCCGAAGTAGAGGTAGGCCGGTCGGCGGCGCCGACTGTTGTCGGGAAACTGATAGGGCCCGACGTACTCGCTGGCGTTGAGATCGTCTGGCAGCGAGTCGCGTAGGTCTTCGGTGTCGCTCATGGCGTCGGTCAGGCTACCTGGGCCACGCTGAGCGCAACCGTGCCGCCGTGTCGGTGAGCGCCTCGGGCAGGGTGCGCGTGTTGGCGATCGCTGTCATGAAGTTCCCGTCGCCGACCCAGCGAGGTACCACGTGCACGTGAAGGTGCTCGCTGACACTGCCACCGGCCGGACGACCGAGGTTGACGCCGACGTTGACGCCTCCGGGCTGGTATGCGGCCTTGACGGCGCGCACGGCATCAGTGACCGTCAACCACAGCTCAGTGGTCTCGGCGGCATCGAGATCCTCGAGGTTGGCGATCTCTCGGTACGGCATGATCAGCGTGTGCCCGGTCGCATATGGGAACGCGTTGAGGATCGCGAACACGTGCTGGCCGCGATGCACGATGTTGCACTCCTCGTCGGTCATGCCCGAGTTCAGGATCGCCTTGAACACGCTGCCCTCGCCGGACGGTTCTGCCGACACAGCGCCGACGTAGGCGGCCCTCCAACCGTTCCAGAGCCGCTCGTAGGTGTCCACAGAGCGAAATTACTCCCCGACGATCATTTCCCCGCGACTACTCTTGGCAGCGTCCGTTCGAGAAGGCGCTGTGGCGCAGAAAGGGGGAAGGTCATGAACACCATTGCCTTCGTCCCTTGCGCCCCCGTCTACACCTCGGCACCGAACGGATCGGTGCCCCAAGCACCGAGGAGTTCATCGTGTCCACACGATCACGTCGTCGCTTCGACGACGACGATTTCGAACCGCCCGCACAACGCCGGGCACCCGCCGACGACGATCACATCGACGGCGGCATCATCTATTCCACTTATCCCGACGCCACCCACGGTCCGGCGCCACTGCCGGAGTGGGTGTCGACGTCGGCCGCGGCGATCGACACCGATCTCGGGGTTTTCAAGACCGGGAAGGAAGCCGACGTGTCGCTGGTGCGTCGCACCCACGGCAAGCGCAGCGTGCTGCTGGCCGCCAAGCAGTACCGCGACGCGCGACACCGCATGTTCCACCGCGACGCCGGCTACTTGGAAGGACGCCGCATGAGAAAGAGCCGCGAGACTCGAGCCGTCGAGACGCGTACCGCATTCGGGCGCGAGCTGATCGCCAGGCAGTGGGCCCACGCAGAGTTCGCAGTGCTGTCGCGGTTGTGGTCGGTTGGGGCAGCTGTCCCCTATCCCGTTCAATTGCTGGGGACCGAACTGATGATGGAGTTCATCGGCGACGCCGACGGTGTGGCCGCGCCGCGTTTGGCACAGCTTCGGCCGTCGCCCGACGAGGCGAACGAACTGTTCACCCAGATGCGCGAAGTGCTCGGTCGACTCGCCGACGCGGGGTACACCCACGGTGACCTGTCGCCGTACAACGTGCTGGTGCACCACGGCCGCGTCGTGCTGATCGATCTCCCGCAGGCCGTCGACCTCGTCGGCAACCCGCAGGGCTTCGAGTTCTTGCGACGTGATTGCGAGAACATCTGCACGTGGTTCCAAGCACGCGGCGTCAACGCAATGCCGTCGATCCTCTACGACGACGTGATGCTGTCCGTGCCGCGCAGCTGACCGCGACAGGCGTCAGGTCACGGCGAGCGGGGCAGCAAGAACGCTGCAGGCTTGACCGCCCAGATCTGCTTCGATCGGTATTCCCCAATTGCGACCTTCGGTCATCCGAGCCGGTCCGTCACCGGTCTGGTGCATACTTTCTCTGTGTTCAAGTCCGCGCTCGAGGCGACCCGTTTACGGTGGGAGCGGGGAACCCGAAAGCCACTGGACTGGAAGAACTCATTCCAGGGATACCTCTTCGTGATTTTCTCTGCAGTGGGGTTTCCCGCTGCAAGTGGCCTCGGACTCGCGTTCAGACACGGATCTGTCTGGCAGAGACTCCTCGGTCTGCTCCTGTTGGCCTTCGTCGCGGCCGAAGTCGCGCTGTTTGTTCGCTGGTGGCGCAAGCCGGTCGATCCCGACGCCGTAGCTCGCAACTACTACCAGACTCACGGCATAGACCCTCGGCCACCAGGCCAGAAGATTCCGCCACGATCAAGGTGGTAACGAGGTTGACCGGACTGGCGCATCTCTGCCTGATGATACGCGTTGGACAGTTGCTGTCGCAACGAGTGAGAGTCTGTCCTCCAGGAAGACGACAAGAGACCTATCGGCGAT
>JANPOJ010000077.1:0-9616 GCA_031427935.1 Ilumatobacteraceae bacterium
ACGTCCGACCTGCAATATCGTGCCAGCGCCGGAAATGTTCGCCAGCGACAACACGGGCTGCATCGCCCAAGACGTGGAAGGCGCCAAGGCGCTGCTCGATGAAGCCGGCTGGACCGATTCCGATGGCGACGGTGTGCGCGACAAGGACGGCAAGGAGCTGAAGCTGCGGTTCTTCGACCGCAGTGAAGGCGACGGTGGCAAGAACACCGACTTCCTCACCGGCTGGCTGAAAGACGTGGGCATCGCCACCGAGGTCACGACGATGGATGACGATGCACTCGCCGCGGTGATCGGTCAGAACGAGTTCGACATCTTCACATGGGGATGGGTGCCGTTCGTCGACCCCGACGCCGAGCTCAGCTACTTCACCAAGTCGCAGGCGACGTCGGACCCCGAGGTGGTCGGCTACAACGACGCCAACTGGTGCAGCGACGAGTACGACAAGCTGTATGAACAGCAACACGTCGAGCTCGACGCGGCGAAGCGCCACGACATCGTGCAGAAGATGCTCGAGATCATGTACGACGACGCCCCGTACGCGGTGCTCTACAAGTACGACAACCTGCAGGCGATTCGGTCGGATCGCTGGGAGAACTTCGTGCGCCAGCCCGACAAGACCGGTCCGGTGCTGTTCACCAACACGTCACCTGCCTACCTCGAACTGGTACCGAAAGGTGGCGGAGGATCCAGTGGCGGGTCTGCCGGGTTGTTCGCAGGTATCGGTGTCGCTGCGGTCGCCATGGCCGGTGGAGGTCTGTGGTTCCGCCATCGTCGTCAGGAAAGCATCGACGAGCGCGAATAGGTCGTGAACCTCCGCTTGGTGGTCAGGAAGCTGGCCGATGCCATTGTCTTGCTGGTCATGGTCCTGGTCTTCAACTTCTTCCTCTTCCGCGTCGTCGACCGTGATCCGCTGGCCAGATATCGAGGTCGCAGCAAGCTGAGCCAAGAGCAGCGCGCCGCGATCATCAAGCGCTTCGGTCTCGACGGCAGCAAGTGGGACCAGTTCGTGCAGTACATGAGCCACACGATCCGCGGTGATTTCGGGCGCAGCTTCGACTCGACCAAGCCCGTCAGCAGCGAGATCCTCGACAGCCTTCCCAATACTCTCTTGCTGGTCGGCATCTCGACCGTGCTGACGATCGCCATCGGGCTGTGGATCGGAGTTCGCGCGGGGTGGATGCGCGGCGGCCGCTTCGACAAGATCAGCACGCCCGCGACGATGGCGCTGTACGGCACACCCGAGTTCTTCCTCGGCATGCTCTTCCTCGCCTTTCTCGGTGCCAAGCTCGGTTGGTTCCCGACCGGTGGTGTCACTGATCCGGCCGGCCACTACACAGGGTTCAGCGCCCTCGTCGACCGCGCCCGACATCTGGTGTTGCCGGTCGCGACGCTGACGCTCGGCTATCTCGGTTCGTACTCACTGGTCATGCGGACCTCGATGCTCGACACCTTGCGCGAGGACTACCTCACCACGGCACGAGCGAAGGGCCTCCGGGATCGCGACGTGATGCGTCGGCACGCGGTGCCCAACGCGTTGCTGCCCTCGGTGTCGCTGATCGCGATCGGGTTCGGGTTCATCATCGGCGGCGCCATCACCACCGAGACCGTGTTCTCGTACCCCGGACTCGGGCTGGCGACGTATCGGGCCATCGGCAACACCGACCTGCCGATGATGCAGGCGCTGTTCATGTTCTCGAGCGTTGCCGTGATCGTCTTCAACATCTTCGCCGATGTCGTGCTGACGTTCCTCGACCCACGGATTCGGGTCGGCGCATGAGCTCGGCAACCTGGAACCGCCGCAAGCAATCGGCTCGACGCGTGTGGCGGCTGTTGCGCAGGGATCGGTCTGCCATGGTCGGATTGATCTTGTTGGCGTTGTTCGTGACGATGGCATTGACGGCGCCATTGTTCGCCGACCGCAGCGAACTGCAGGCGGCGGCCGGTCGCAACAACCCCGACTTGGCTGCTCCCACTGGGAAGTTCTGGCTGGGCACCGACGAGATCGGGCGCGACGTGTTCGCGCTGCTGCTGTGGGGGGCCCGCGTCTCGCTGTACATCGGGTTGCTGGCGACCGTCGTCGCAGTCCTCATCGGGTCGGTGCTCGGTCTGATCGCCGGCTACGCGAAGGGCTGGATCAGTCGAGTGATGCTGGCCATCGACGACTTCTTCCTGGTGTTGCCGTTCATCCCTCTGGCGATCGTGCTGGCCCTGCTGCTCGGCCGCTCGCCGACGATCATGGCGCTGGTGATCGGCGGTACGTTCTGGGCCGGTGGCTCGCGGCTGATCCGAGCTCAGGTCCTGTCGCTGCGCGAGCGCGGATACGTCGAGCGGGCGACGGCATTGGGGGCGTCGAGCCGGCACATCATCACCCGTCACGTGCTGCCGGGCGTGGCACCGCTGATCATCGCCAACGCCTCGTTGATCGTGCCGGGGGCCATCCTCGCCGAGAGCACGCTGGCATTCCTCGGCCTCGGCGATCGCTTCTCCCCGAGTTGGGGCAAGGTGCTCGAGGGCGCCCAATCGAGCGGTGCGCTGACACTCAATGCCTGGTGGTACTACCTACCACCGGGTCTGTGCATCATCGGCATCGTGCTGGCCTTCACGTTGGTGGGCAACGCATTGGAACGGATCTTCGATCCGCGGCTGGTGGGGCGATGAGCCCGCCGTTGCTCGATGTGCGGGACCTCAGCGTGACGTACCGCAGCACTCGCGGGCCAGTGCCCGCGGTACGTGGCGTGTCGCTGCGCCTCGACGCGGGGGAGACCCTCGGATTGGCGGGCGAGAGCGGCAGTGGTAAGTCGACGATGACGATGGCGTTGCTACGGCTGGTGCCCGTGGGCACCGAGGTCACCGGTTCGGTGACCTTGGCCGGCGAGGATGTGCTGGCCATGAAGCCTGGCCGGCTTCGTGCCGTGAGATGGGCCGAGGCGGCCGTCGTGTTCCAAGGGGCACAACACGTGCTGAACCCGGTACAGCGCATCGGCCGCCAGATCCAGGAGGCGGTCGAGACCCATCGCGGTACCAACAAGGTCAGCGACCTGCTCGAGCAGGTCGGCATCCCGCGCTGGCGCAATGACGCCTACCCACACGAGTTGTCGGGTGGGCAGAAGCAACGAGTGATGATCGCGATGGCGTTGGCCTGTGACCCACAGCTGTTGATCGCCGACGAGCCCACCACGGCGCTCGATGTGATGGTGCAGGCACAGGTGTTGCAACTGCTGGCCGACCTGCAGCGCGATCGGGGCTTGGCGATGATCTTCATCACCCACGACCTCTCTGTGCTGTCGACTGTCGCCGACCGACTGGCTGTGATGTACGCCGGGCGGCTGGTCGAGACCGGGCCGGCCAAGCCGATGCTGCGCGGCGCCAAACATCCGTACACCAAGGCGCTCGCTGCGGCGTTTCCGACCATCGGCGATCTGGCCTCGCGGCTTGCCCCCTCCGGGCTCGCCGGTGATCCACCAGATCCCACGGCGGTGCCATCGGGTTGCACCTTTCACCCGCGCTGCCCGATCGCCACGCAGGAGTGCGCGACCGCCGAGGTCGACCTCCACGAGATCGCACCGGGATGGGAGGCGGCGTGTCTCAAGCTGTGAGCCCACCGCTGTTGCACGTCGCCGGGGCCAAGGTCACCTACCCGGCGCGGCGGCGCGGCGGGTTGCCGGTGCAGGCGGTCGATGGTGTCGACCTGTCGGTGGCGGCGGGCGAGGTCGTTGCCCTGGTCGGCGAGAGTGGCTGCGGCAAGACCACGCTGGCCCGTGCCGTACTCGGCTTGCAGCCGCTGTCGGGCGGTTCGATCCACTTCGACGGCTCACCGCTTCCGACGAGCAAAGCCGGCCTGCGGGCCTACCGGCGCAAGGCGCAGCTGGTCTTCCAGGACCCGACGGCAAGCATCAACCCGCGCCAGTCGATCTACGAGATCGTCGTCGAGGGTCTGCGCATCCATCGCGAGCGCGCCAACGAGGAATCCCGGGTCGCCGAGGCGTTGTCCGACAGTGGGCTGCGGCCACCTGAGCAGTTCTTCATGCGGTTTCCCCACGAACTGTCGGGTGGCCAACGCCAGCGCGTCGTGATCGCCGGGGCGATGGTGCTGCAGCCGAGCCTGCTGGTGGCCGACGAGCCGGTGTCATCGCTCGATGCGTCGGTCCGCGGCGAGATCCTGCAACTGCTGCTCGGCCTGTCGCGTGACCGCGGCATGACGATCCTGGTCGTCACCCACGACTTGGGGCTGGCGTGGAACATCGCCGACCGCGTCGCCGTGATGTACCTCGGGCGCATCGTCGAGGTCGGCACGACCGAACAGATACTGGCCGAGCCCCAGCATCCGTACACCAAGGCGTTGCTCTCGGTGGTTCCCGAGCACGATCGAATGGATCAGCAGATCCTCACCGGCGAGGCCCCGGATCCGTCGCACATCCCGACGGGGTGCCGATTCCATCCACGATGCCCGGTCTTCCAGAGTGGCGAGGCCGAGCGGATGGGGATCTTCCATGCATGCACTACCGACGATCCCGTGCTGCTCGACGGCGTGGCCTGCCACGCCGCCCACCGCTGACGGGGGTTACGCGAGGAGGCGGGGGAAGCGCTGCGACCAGCGGCGCTCGGCGACGAGCTCGTCGGATTCGTAGGCATCGAGCGCGATGTCGACGCGGTACTCGTTGGCGTTGCTGTCGACCCGCAGACGCGATTCGACGGTGATCGACACCTCCGGCCACACGATCGCGAATCGCACCGTGCCGCTGGCGGAGGCCAGCATCGGATCGGTCAGCGGCACGGTCGCCAGTCCTTCGTAGTGATCGGTCATCCGACCGCCGTGACGCACGTCGTACGTGCCGCCGTAACGGGTCGCCACGTGGGTCACGCGGCTGAGCACATCGTGACCGACGCTCCAGGTCAGATCGTTGACCTCAGGGGGAGCGGGCGCATCGACTGCAGCGAACTTCGGGGTGCCGGCACCGCCCGCCGGGAGAACCGGAAGTTGCATCTGCAACGACTCGACGGTCAGGGTGACCGGCCGTGGCGGAACCCATGTGTTGGGCCAATCGGTGCCGGCGACACTGAGGCGAACTGAGTGCCCTGCGGGGAACACCCACGACGTTGCCTCCATCTCGACCTCGATGTCGTACGGCTGGCCGGGTACGAGGGGTGCCGGGGGATCGACGCGATGGGAGAGGTTCAGCAGACCGCGGGTGACCATGGCCGACGTGCCATCCGGCCACACGTCGTTGAGCTTCACCGACACGTAGGCGATGGGTTGGTCCGATGTGACCGTGAGCTTCACGACGACGTGACCGAGGATCTCGGTCGGGGCGGCCACGGGCCAATCGGTGGTCAGCGACCACGCGTCGTCGGCGCGCTGGTCCAGTGGTTGACCCCACGGCAGCCCGCCGGCGCACGAGATCCATGCCGCAGTTCCCGTGTCGGGTCGGGTGACCAATGATCGGCGGCGGCCGTCGTACAGCGTCGTCGGGGTCAGGCGTTCGGCCGGCCAGGTCTCTTCGTACCGCCACTCGCCTGAATAGACCGCGAGATCCGGTTCGGGCTTGGTCGCGTGACGTACGAACACGCGAATCGGAGGGTGCTCGTCGCGTGCGTCGCCACGCAGCCACTTCCCGAAGAACGCGATCATCTCCGGCACGAGGTCGATGTGTGGCCCCGGCAACGACGTGGACGGAGCCATGTGGCTCCATGGCCCGATCAGCAGCTCTTTCTCACATTGCAGATGCTCGAATGTGCGGAAGGTGTTGTTGCGATACCCGTCCGCCCAGCCGGCGACGATCATCGTCGGGCACTCGATGCGCTCGTACGCCGGCCGCGCCGAACCGTGTCGCCAGTACGGACCATCGAGCTGCTCGGCCATCCACCGCAGCAACCACGGCTCGTGCTCGGCAATGCGCGCCAGCCATTCCTCGCGCCAGCCGTCGCCCCAGATCGCCGGCACGGGCGGCAGCGCGTTCATCGGGACCATGTAGTGGCAGTAGTCGACGAGGTCGATGGCACGGAGGGCGCCGCCCATGTAGTGCACGTCGTCGGTGTAGCGGTCGTCGGTTGCGTAGATCGCGCAGATGGCCCCCAACGCAGGAGGCCGTTCGCATGCCATCTGCAACGAATTGAACCCCGAGTAGCTGTACCCGAACATCCCCACGTTCCCGTTGCACCACGGCTGCGCGGCCAACCAGACGATCACGTCGGCGAGGTCGTCGAGCTCCGACACCGGGTACTCGTCGGTGGCCCGCCCGGCCGACGAGCCTGTCCCGCGGACGTCGAGCCGGCACACGGCAAAGCCGCCTTCGGCGCGCAACCGCAGGTAGTCATCGGCATGCGACTCGCTGGTCAGGTCGTCCTTGCGATACGGCAGGGCCTCGAGCAGCGCCGGTGCGGGTGCTTGGTCGTCGGGGAGGTACAGATCGGCGGCGAGGCGAGTGCCGTCGCGCACCGTGATCCACACCTGCTGGCACTGCATCGGTGTCAGCGAGGGAGGAGGGTGTAGCCGGGGTTGGTGAACTCCAGCTGCTCGCCACGCAACACTGGCGCCCCCGTGATCGCGATGCGGCGGCCGAGGGTGACGCCACCGATCTCTCGACGTCCCGTCCACACCGCGCTGACGGTGCCCGTATCGTCGGAGACCAGGATCGCCAACGCCGCTTGGCCGGCGGTCGGCCGTGCTGTCATCCGCGTGATCTTGCCGCAGATGCACACCTGTCGCCGTGGCGCTGCCTCGCCGATCGGGGTGACGACTGGCAGGCTGGCAGGCTCGACGACCGGGTTGTCGTCACCTTTCTTGCGGCGCAGGAGCGACATCGTCAGCCGACCAGTGCGCGCCGAACGTCGTCTTCGACGCCGCCCGTGACCAGCACCAGCACCTCGTCGCCTTGATGCAACACGGTGTCGCCGCGAGGCACGACCACATGACCGTCACGCAGCACGGCTACCACGGTGGACTCGCGTGGCAGCCCGAGATCGGTGAGCTCTTTGGCGATGGCGGGCGAGCCTGCGGCCAGGGTGACTTCGGCGAGGCGGGCCTTGCCGCCTTCCAAGCTCAGCAACCGCACGAACGAGCCGACGGTGACCGCTTCCTCGACGAGCCCGGTGAGCAGGTGCGGTGTGGAGACTGCGATGTCGACGCCCCACATGTCGTTGAACATCCACTCGTTCTTCGGGTTGTTGACACGGGCCAGCACGCGCGGCACGGCGAACTCCTGCTTCGACAGCAGCGAGACGACCAGGTTGTCTTCGTCGTCACCAGTGACGGCAGCCACGACGTCGGCGTCGGCGGCACCGATGGCTGACAGTGTGGCAACCTCGCATGCGTCGCCGAGGTACCACGTGACGCCGACCGGTGTGCGGGTGGCGCGCCCTTGGGCGACGATGCCGCTGTCGTTGTCGATCAGCGTCACGTCGTGACCCGAGTTCTGCAGCTGGCCGGCCATGTAGCGGCCGACGCTGCCAGCGCCGGCAATGATCACGTTCATCGGTGCGATTCCTCTGTGAGATGCAGCGCGTCGTCGAGGAGCGCAGCTTGATCGGCGGGTACGACGACGTGGATCACGTCGTCTTCTTGCAACAGCGTGCCCGATGTCGGGATGCTGGCCGTGCCGAAGCGACCGAGCACCACAACCCTGCCTTGCGACGACGTCTCCACGTTGCCGACGGTCATGCCCGCGGCGGCGGTCGGCACGCGGCGCTCGATGATCGTGAACTTGGCGGACGGATCGATCCAGTCGGGCGTTGATTCCGATGCGAGCAGATGGCGCAGCACGCGGGCGCTGGTCCAGGCGACCGATGCCACTGTGGCGATGCCCAGCCGTTCGTAGATCGAGGCTCGCCGTGGGTCGTAGATGCGAGCGACCACGTGCTTGACCCCGAAGGTCTCGCGGGCCACGCGAGCGATGAGGATGTTGGAGTTGTCACCGCTGGTCACGGCGGCCACGGCGGAGCTCGGTGTGATCCCCGCCTCGGTCAACACGTCGCGGTCGAACCCGACGCCGACCATGGTCGTGCCCTTGAAATTGTCGCCCAGGCGACGGAACGACTCGACCTTGCGGTCGATCACGATCACGTCGTGCTCCGTCGAAGCGAGGTTGAGGGCGACCTCCGAGCCGACCCGGCCACAACCGACAACAATGACATGCATACCCGAAACTCCTATTGCTCTTCCGTGTGATCGCCCATGGTATGGATCGGTACCGAGACAACGGCGGTGTGCGGACGGTAAAGCAGTTTTGCCTTCAGAGCAAAGGCGCTGCCGTTGTGGAGCCACTGCGTGGCCACCGAGGTGACGAACTCGGGGATCACGACCGTGATGATGTCGTCCTGGTGCCGCTCGTCGAGCTCGTCGATGAACTGCAGGATCGGGCGGGTCAACTCGCGGTACGGCGAGTACACCGTGTGCAGTTCGATCGGCACGTCGAAGGCCTTCCATTGGTCCTCGACGGCCTTGCGTTCCTCGTCGTTGCTGGCCACGGTCACGGCCAGAATTCGGTCGGGGTTCAGCGAACGCGCATATTGAACGGCCCGAAGCACACCCTTGTTGACGCCGCCGACGAGCACGACCATCGTGTGCGTCTCGCGCGGTGCTCGATACCCCGGCGGGGCGACGACGGCCCCCCGGCTGCGCTTGTAGTGCTTGCCGATGCCGCGGAACATGAAGACCATGATCGGGATCAGCGCTGCCGGGATCCACGCTCCCTCGGTGAACTTGGAGTACACGACGATGCCGGCGATCAACCCGGTAGACGCCGATCCGACGGCGTTGATCGCCAGCCCGACTCGCCAGTTGGGCTCTTTCTCTTTGATGTGGTGACGAACCATGCCGGCCTGGCTGAGCGTGAAGCCGGTGAACACCCCGAATGCATACAGGGGGATGAGCTTGGAGATGTCACCGTTGAAGACCACGATGAGGATGCTGGCGATGGCGGCCAGGAAGATGACGCCATTGGAGAACACCAGCCGGGCGCCACGGTTGAAGAACTGGCGCGGGAGGTAGCCGTCGCGGGCGATGATCGACGCAAGTCGGGGAAAGTCGGCGTACGCGGTGTTGGCAGCGAGGATCAAGATGAGGAAGGTGCCGACCATCAGCATCCAGAACAGACCTCCCTTGCCCCCGAAGATGTGCTCGGCCATCAGCCCCAGACCGTTGCCGTCCTTGTCACCGCGGAAGGGCTTGAGCTTGGCCGCCAGGACGGAGACGCCCAGGAAGCAGGTCCCAAGGATGACACCCATCCACACCAGTGTGTTGGCAGCGTTCTTGCTCTCCGGCTTCTTGAACGCCGGGACACCGTTCGATACCGCCTCGACGCCCGACAGCGCCACGGCGCCCGAGGAGAACGCCCGCAGCAGCATGTAGAGACCGAGGCTCTTGGTGAGTTTGGACTTCTCGATCGCGTCTTGTGAGAGCAGCTTTTCCGGTATCGGCCCAATGTGCTCGACGAACACTCGATAGAAGCCGGTGACCAGCAAGATGAGCAACATGATGATGTAGATAGCGACGAACACTATCGCGCGCCTTCAAAAATTGGAGGCGGCAGCTATGAAAAAGGCAGAAAATTCTTGCCGAAACCGCGGGCTTTTTTCGCTTGGCGGTGGACGGGAATTCGCGATCGCGGTGAACTGGTGC
>JANPOJ010000078.1:0-14120 GCA_031427935.1 Ilumatobacteraceae bacterium
GGAGCAGGGGCGGCTGCCGGTGCGGGGGCCGGTGCTGCGGCGGGCTTCGACGACCCCGGCTTTACGGGTGCTGGTGCCGGTGCTGGAGCTGCCGCGGCAGCAGCGGGGTCCGCGGCCGGCACCGGAGCAACGGTGGCGATCGTCGTGATTGCCGCCGGGTCCACGGCGAGCGGATCGACGACTGCGGCCACGGTGGTCGTGGTCGCCGCCGTAGTGTCGAGGGGGGAAAGTGTGGTCGGTGGTGCGATGGGGTTGCCGAACTCGTCGACGTACACGACACGGTGGATGGTCTCGACCAAGGTGGTCGGCGGCGCAGCGTCGGCTTGCTTGGCCTCGAGCTCGCGGGCGTCTGCAGTGGCAAGCGACGCAATGGTTGCCAGGAATCCCGACGTCGCCAGACCGGTGGCCAGGATCCGACCAGCTGCGGCCACATGACGCCTGCGGCTGCCGAACAGTCGCACGCTGGTCTGTCGATCGACCACCGGCACCGTGGCGGTGTCGGTCGGTTGGATGACGATCCTCGGCGGCGAGACCGAGGCAGCAGTTGCCGTCGCCGGCGTACCATTCGGTGGGCTCCAGGGAGCCTGAGTTGAGGCGATTCCAACCGGAGCGGCCGGTGCGGGGTTGACGGTCGGCTGGGCGGCGGGCGGCGTCGTGCTGACGCCGCTGCGCTTGCCCAACTTGGCGAGACGGGCGAGTTGTTGTTCGTTGAGTTCGCTCATTGGCAGTTCCACACTCCGTTGTCTTCAAGTTGCGGCTTCTTGCAGCCAGGTGGGATTGGGGGAATTGGCTTGCTAGCCGGCCAGTCGCTCGGGATGCGAGCGCCCTGTGGCACGCCCGCGATCGCCGGTGCGGCGGTCGTGACCGTCGGCGACGGCGGTTGTGTAGGTGCGGCGGTTGTTGCCGGCGCCGGTGGTTGTGCAGTCGGCGATGGTGCTGCCGTGGCCACAGGGGTCGGCGCGCCCGCTGTTGTCACCGGCGCGGCCGGGCTGGTCGGCGCGGGGGATTCGGGCCCTGGCGCATCGGGTGCGGCACCGGCATTGTCTTGCGGAGGGGCCGCAGCGATGGCACCCGGCGCCGGCGTGTCGGCCGGTGCGGCGGGCGCATCCGAAGCAGCGGTTGCAGGCACCGCGGTTGCGGCAGACGCGGCGAGGTCGGCTGCACCGGCGATGGTCTCGGCGGTGGTCTCGGAGTGGACCACGATGTAGTCGTCGATCAACTCCACATGCTTTCCACCCGCGATCTGTGGGGCGGCGCTGGCGAACAGGCCGCCGCCCACCGCTGCGATGGCGACGCAGCCGATTCCCAGCGTTGTCGTCGCGGAAATGATGTATGTGACTGCGAGACGGCGTTCCACACGATCACCCTTCTGTCAGCGACTTGTCATGAGACGGCTTAAGACTTATCCAGCTCTGTTCTGAGCCGTATCGTCTATCGGTCGCCGATCTGGCCCGCTCAAGCAGGTTCTCGTCAAGAAAGGGCCGCATCCGCGGTGTCCGAAACACCATCTCAGTCGTCGGTGCCGGCGTGGTCGTCGGACTCGGGGTGAGCGACTGTGCGGTCCGGATTGCGGTCGACCGTGTTGCGCTCGCCGCCGCCCCCGGCGCTGTTGTCGGGCTTCGCGGACGGCTGCGGCTGGGGGGCTGCAACTGCTGTGGGCACGGCCTGCGGGGGGCGGGCTGCGGTGGTCTGCGGTGCAGACGCCGTAAGCGGTTCCGTGATCTCAACCGGCTCCGGAACAGGGGCACCGGTGGTCGGCTCAGTCGCCACCGGTGCAGCGGTCGTCGCCGGCTCTGTCGAATGCACGACGATGTAGTCGTCGATCCGCTCGACCTTCTTCACGCCGGGGTTGGGTGGAGACGCTGCTTCGGCGAACAAACCGCTGGCGACTGCAGCAACCGCGATGCACGCCGTTGCGAGCGTGACGGTGACCGATATTGCGGAGATTTTTGCTGTGCGGCGTTCCATGAGCGACCCCTTCTGTCATCATTTCGTAATGACACGTCCTAAGATCAAAAAGGGTTTGGTCTTAAGGCATAAAGTTGTCGCTGGAGTTGTTGGGGCGGCCGACAGGTCAGAGGTGTCTAGTCCTCCACCGTGATCGCCGCCGTCGGGCACAAGTCCGCGGCCTGCTCGACCTGTGGGCGGAGCTCCTCCCCGGGCTCCTCCTGCAAGATGTACAGGTAGCCATCGCTGCGCACTTCGAACACCTGGGGACACACCTGCATGCAGGCGCCGGTCGAGGCGCAGACGTCGAAATCAACGATGACTCTCATGGCACGTCCTCCGTTCAGGCCTTGGCTGGACGATAGCCGTCGGCGACTGCATCCTCAGCGTTGGCGTAGCAGCGCTCGGCGACCGTGCGGGCGTAAAAGCGACCGCCGGGCATGTGGAAGATGCGCGAGTTGTCGTTTGCCTTCACCGAGTAGCCGTCAGGACATGTGCCGTTCACCGGCGCCAGCCACAGCGGCGCAGGGATCTGCGCCGCTACGTCGACAGCAGGTTCGGTCGATAGTGCAGGCCACTGTGGCGCTTCCGACGGCGCCGATTGTCGCTGACGCCACACCCGGTAGGCGCCATAGCCTCCGCCTGCGAGCACGCCGAGCCAGAACAATCGCCGCAACGAACGCATCATGAGAGTTGACCTTACAACTGATGCCGTTCGTGAGCGTTCAATACCGCTCGCAGCGAGGCGGTGATGATGTTGGGGTCGACACCGACACCCCACAGCACGGCGCCATCGGGCTGCGATGTCTCGACGTATGCGACGGCGTTGGCCTCTGAGCCTTGCCCGATGGCGTGCTCGGCGTAGTCGAGCAAGTTGAGCTCGGCGTCGACGCCGTCACGCAATGCGTGGACGAACGCGTCGATTGGTCCGTTGCCGTCGCCAACGATGGTAACCGGCGCGCCATCGACGACGAGCTGGGCGGTGATCGAGGTGCGTCCGGTCGCCGAGTCGCTGTGCAGTTCGTGACTGTTGAGTCGGAACCGTGGCTCGGGCGCCAGGTAGTGCTGCTGGAACGCCTCCCACATCACGACGGGGCTGATCTCGGTGCCGGAGTCCTCGGTGATGTGTTGGATGGTCTTGGAGAACTCGATCTGCAGGCGCCGTGGCAGGTCGAAGCCGTGCTCGGCCTTCATCATGTAGGCGACGCCGCCCTTGCCCGACTGCGAGTTGACCCGGATGACCGCCTCGTACGACCGTCCGACGTGCTTCGGGTCGATGGGCAGGTACGGGATCCCCCATCGGTCGTAGTCGGCGGGCAGGGCTTCGAAACCCTTCTTGATCGCGTCCTGGTGACTCCCGCTGAACGAGGTGTACACGAGGTCCCCGGCGTACGGATGGCGAGGAGGAACCGGCAGGCGGTTGCAGTACTCGGCCACCCGGCGCAGCGCGTCGATGTCGGTGATGTCGAGCTCCGGATCCACGCCGTTGCTGAACAGGTTCATGGCCAGGTTGACGATGTCGACGTTGCCGGTGCGCTCGCCATTGCCGAACAGCGTTCCCTCGACGCGATCGGCACCTGCCATCACTCCGAACTCGGCGGCGGCGACCGCGCAGCCGCGATCGTTGTGCGGGTGCAGGCTGACGACGACGGAGTTGCGGTTGCGGATCGTGCGGCCGAACCACTCGATCACATCGCCGTACACGTTCGGCGTGTAGCACTCCACCGTCGCCGGCAGGTTGAGGATGATCGGCTTCTCGGGTGTCGGCTCGACGACGTCCATCACTGCTTCGCAGATCCGGATCGCGAACTCGGGCTCGGTGAGGGTGAAGCTCTCCGGTGAGTACTCGTAGCGGATCTCGGTGCGCCCCATGGTCTGCTCCAGCTTTCGGCACAACTTGGCGGCGTTCACGGCGATGTCGACGATGCCATCCATGTCGAGACCGAACACGACCTCACGTTGCAGCGGGTTGGTCGAGTTGTAGAAGTGCACGATGGCGCGCGGTGCGCCCTGCAGGCACTCGTAGGTCCGCTCGATCAGCTCGGCGCGACATTGCACCAACACCTGGATCTCGACGTCGTCGGGGATCAGATCCTCTTCGATCAACTGTCGGATGAAGTCGAAGTCGGGCTGGCTCGCCGCGGGGAAGCCGACCTCGATCTCCTTGAAACCCATCTTCACCAGGGCATCGAACATGTGCCGCTTGCGTTGCGGGTCCATCGGGTCGATCAGCGCCTGGTTGCCATCGCGAAGGTCGACGCTGCACCACAGCGGGGCCTTGTCAATCACGACGTTCGGCCAGGTGCGGTCATGGAGCACGACCGGGACGAACGGCTGGTACTTGTCGAACTTCATCTTCTTCGGGGTGGCTGGTCGAGGAGGCATGGCTGGCTTTCTGGAACGGGGTGAATGGCGGAAACGACTCGGAAAAATGAAGAACCCCCCGACCGATCGGCGGGGGGTGCGGGCAAGCGTGAAGAACGCGGCGCTTGCCCTACATAAGCAGAAGGAGGTTGCGAGCGGCGGACATCGTCCCCAGTGTGCCCGCGATCGTGGCCGTTGTCAACGCGTTCACACCACGAGAAAGTTGCTGAACTGCCACGGGTCGGCATGGTCGAGGCCGTCGGTGTCGTCGGCGAAGCTGGGGAACACATCGTTGCGCGTCGTCAGCGGATCCCATTCGGCGGGCGCGGAGTGCATCGTTCCCAGGTACGGGCCGGCGACGTCGAGCACCTCGCGCCACGGCAGGTCGTCGGGCACGCAGACGCCTTCGATCGGATGCTCGATCATCCAACTGACGGCTGCGATGATCGAACCGGCGACCTGCAGCGTGGTCGCGCTCTGGTGCGGCACGATCGCCCTGGCCTGCTCGATCGACAGCAGCGAGCCCGTCCACCACGAGCGGTACGGGTGGCCCATCAGCAGCACACCGAGCTCGTCTCGACCACTGGTGATCTCGTCGTTGAGGATCCGCTGGTTCGACTGCATCATCCAGTTGCGCATCCGCAGCTCGAGCACGCTGGCGATCGCCGCGTCGGACGGGCAGTAGGCGTAGTGCACGGTCGGGCGGTACACGGGGTTGCCGTCGTCGCCCCACACGGTGAGGTGATCACTGATGGTCAGGGCCTCGCCGTGGCGAACGATCATCCCGCGGATCTCGCCGGCGGGCACCCACGAGCGAACCCACGTCTCCATTCCCGGGCGGGCGATGCAGATCTGGTTGCACGGGCCGAAACCGGTGTGCACGTACGCGTTCGGCGGCAACCGCTTCTCGTGCGTTCCCCAGCCGAGCTCTGCCGGTGCAATGCCCTCCTCGTAGAACCCATCGACCGACCAGGTGTTGACGAACTCGTCGACCTCTTTGGGTACGTCGGTGATCTGCGTGTCGCGCTCGGCGATGTGGATGACCTTCGTGCCCGTCAGCATCGCCAGCGTGGGGTAGTGCTCGGTGGCGAGGGCCTGCTCCAGCGCCGGGGCATCGTCGGCGAGGCCGTCGGTCAGCATTCGGCCGGCGATCTCGGTCAGTGCCTGCTTGGTGAAGTGGCTGACCAGGCCGGGGTTTGCCCCGTGCTCCACGACCGCTGTGGCTCCCTTGTTGTCGCCCCATGCGGCGATCATCCTGCGCAGGTCCATGTGGCGCACGTAGAGCGTGCGATCGAGCGGATGCGTCGACGCCATGTCGTCGTACGGGTCCCACACTTCAACGCTGGTGTTGAGATAGCGCACGCCATGGTCGCGACACCATTGCAGGATCGTCGGGTTGTCGATGTTCCAGGCCAGGTCGAGGAGGAGATCCCCTGGCCCGACCCGCGCTGCCAGGAACTCGTCGATGTTGTCAGGCGTGACCTGTTCTTGCTGGTACGTCGCACCCTTGGCGATCGAGTCGGCCACTCGGGCGCGGTTGTCGAGCAGATCGACGATGGTGATGCGTTGCGGATCGATCGCCAGATCGCGGATCAGCAACGGCACCGTGCATTGGGCGACCGAGCCGCAGCCCAGTACAAGCACGCGCTCGGGGCGCATGGTTATTCGGCGTACTCCGGGGTCATCGTCGCCAGCTCGAAGTCGAGCGTGGCTGCTTCCGCAGAAACCAGCAGTGACTGCCAGTCGTATGCGATTCCCTTGCGGCCGGACGTCATTGTCCCGTCGAATGATTCCATGACTGCGCCTCCTCGAGACGTGTTGGGGGTGAGATCGGTTCCTTTCTGGCCGGGCTGTCCGGCACAGGCCGTGGGACGCTAACGGCGTCGGGCGCGCACGACTACTATTTGATTCATCAGGCGGTTTTTCTGCCGGAACGGTCAGTGCGACTGACTACCGACGCAGCGGCTGCGGTGGGGTTTGCTGGCGCTGATGCTGTGTCAACCAGCGTTGCCTCGTGGTACCTGCCGCAGCCTGGCGATCTGACTGGCAGACTCGTTTCCGTGATCGATGATTTCGCGAAGGAGTACTTGCACAGTGACCTGCGCGACGTGCGAGAGACGATGCTCTGGAAGCTGGACGGGCTCTCCGAGTATGACGTTCGCCGCCCTCTCGCCTACACCGGGACCAATCTCCTCGGACTGATCAAGCACCTATCGACCTCCGAGGCCTGGTACTTCGGCGACGTGTTTGGGCGCCCGCTCCCTGGACGATGGCGCCGGTGGGATGATCCTTCCGGCCACCTCGACCTGATGTGGGCCGCCGCGGATGAGTCGCGCGGCGAGATCGTCGACCACTACAGGCGAGCGTGGGAGCACTCGGACGCGACGATCGCCGCCCTCGACATCGACGCGCCCGGCCACGTGCCCTGGTGGCCACGCCCGGACGTGAAGCTGTTCAACATCATGGTCCATGTCCTCACCGAGACGAATCGGCACGCAGGGCATGCCGACATCCTGCGCGAGCAACTGGACGGCGCGGTCGGATTCGACGCGGCGAGCACGGCCCGGCACGGGCGAGACGCGGCCTTCTGGGAGAACCATCGGGCGCAGATCGAGCAGGCAGCCAGGGCAGCCGACCCGCACCAGGCCTGAACGTTGCCGACGGCGGACCCGGGATTCGTGTCGCCCAGCCAACGTTTGCCCCATCTGCGACCGATGCTGCGGGGACGCACCCCGGACGCAGGACGCCGGCTCTGTGCGCCGGTCTCTCCGTCTTCGGCGGTGTAGTCGGGCGCGATTCTTGCCACCTGTGGCGTGATATCGATCCCAACGAGGCTGGTCGGGCGCGATTCTTGCCACCGGTGGCGTGATATCGATCCCAACGAGCTTGCCTGAGAAGTCGGGCGCAGACGGCGCATCTGGCGCGCCACGAAACAGTGGTATAGCTGTGATTCGTCACCGGCGTCGGGTCAGGGCCCAGTGCGAGTCGAGACACCATCTGGCTCATCCGCTCGATGCAGTGATCCGGTTGCGAGACTGAACGCATGGTGAGCGGCGTGATCGAGTATGCGCAGCGGATGGACATCGCACTGCGCGAAGTGCTCCCGGAAGCAGTCATCGGCACGTACCTTCACGGGTCTGGTGCGCTGGGCGGATTCGTGCACGGGCTCAGCGACGTCGACCTCCTGTTCGTCATTGCTGACACAGGACACTCCCGCCCCGCAGACAAGATCGGCCGACGACTGGCGGCCGCAGCCGCTCCCTGCCATGGCCGCGGTCTGGAGGCGAGCGTCGTCACCGAAACACCAGCGCACGATTCGTCCTATCCCTTCGTGGTTCACCTGTCAACCGATCCCGCCGATCGAAAGATCATCTCGGGCGAGAACCATCCCGGCGATCCGGATCTGCTCATGCACTTCGCGGTCGCGTGTGCTGCCGGCATCGCAATCTCAGGGCCACCACCGACCGAGGTGTTTCTGGCGCCATCGCGACGGTCGGTCCTCAACTACTTGGTCCGCGAACTCGACGACTCTCTCGGTGGCCCCTTTGCGTACGCCGTCCTCACGCGTGTCGCGCCTGGCGCTAGGTCGAGCGTGGCGATCTCGTCTCCAAGATCGCGGGCGGCACGTGGGCACTCGACGGCGAATATCGGTCACTCGTGCAGCGAGCGCTCGAGCAGCAACAAGGACGGCGCAAGGGCACCGTGCTCGACTCGACCGGCGCAACGTTCGTCGCTCACGTGAGAGATCTCATCGCCGCTCACATTGCGCGGTCTGAGTGAAGCAAGCGACACGAAGTGCCCGTGTACGACACAGAACGCGCAGCGCAGAACGACTGAAGCGCCCCGGGGTTCGATGGGGAGCGCACAGAACGCGCGGCGCAGAATGACCGTGAGCTGCCGCCGATAGCTCGCGACAACAAGATCACCGGCATATCCTCGCAACTGCGCTCCAGACATCACGTCGTACGTGAACGCACTCGGCGCAGGGCGAACATTGCCGGACCCGGCACTTCTAGTTGACCTGCTTGGTCTTGCCGTCCCAGTACGGCTCGCGCAGCTTGAACTTCTGCAACTTGCCGGTCGCGGTGCGCGCCAGCGAGTCGCGGAACTCGATCACCTTCGGGCACTTGTAGCCGGCCAACTTGGTGCGGGTGTAGGCGATCAGGTCCGCACTGCTCAACGACGAGCCTTCGGACGTGACCACGAGTGCCATCACCATCTCTCCCCACTTCTCGTCGGGAACGCCGATGACGGCAACTTCGGCGACCTCGGGGTGGCTGAAGAGCGCGTCCTCGACCTCGATCGAGCTGACGTTCTCGCCGCCGGAGATGATCACGTCCTTCTTGCGATCACTGATGGTGAGGTAGTTCTCAGAGTCGAGGTGCCCACCGTCGCCCGAGCGGAACCAGGACGGACCACCCTGGTCGTCGTCGGCGGGTCGGATCGCATCGGCGGTCGCATCGGGTTGGTTCCAGTAGCCGGCCATGATGTGGTTGCCCCGCGCCAGCACCTCGCCGTCCGGTGAGATGCGTACCTCGACGCCCAACGCCGCTGCGCCGGCACGGCTGAGCTTCGCTGAGCGGTCCGCGGGGGAGAGTGCATCGAACTCGGCGCGCTTGCGATTCATGGTCAGCAGCGGCGTGGTCTCGGTCAGGCCGTAGATCTGGATGAACTCCCACCCGAGCTCGGTCTCGATGCGTTCGATCGTGCGCGTGGGCGGTGGCGCGCCGGCGATCACCATGCGCACTCGTCCGTTCCCCGGGATCGGTCCACCCCACGCCGACGCGGCATCGAGGATGGCGTTGGCCACGGCGGGTGCGCCGCACATCACGGTCACTCCGTGTTGGTCGACCCGACGGAGGATCTCGGCACCGTCGATCTTGCGGATGATCACGTGCTTGGCGCCCATCCCGGTGACGGCATAGAGCAGACCCCACCCGTTGCAGTGAAACTGCGGAAGCGTGTGCAGGTAGACGTCGCGGTCGTTGATGCCCAACTGCCATCCGAACGTCGTTGCGTTCAACCAGATGTTGCGATGGGTCAGTTGCACGCCTTTCGGCCGCGCCGTGGTGCCGCTGGTGTAGTTGATGGTTGCAGTCGCGTCCTCGTCGTACGCCCACGGCACGGGCTCGTCGTGTTCGATGGGCGCATCGTGCTCCGAGCCGATCAGATACTTCTGCTCGCACTCGACATCGGCCATGGCTTCTTCGAGCTCCGGATCCACGAACAGGACCCGGGCGCCGGAATGGGCGACGATGTACTTCACTTCCTCGGCGACCAGCCGGAAGTTGATGGGCACCAGCACCCGCCCGCTGCCGCTGACGCCGAACAGTGCCGTCAGCAGTCGCGCCGAGTTGTGACTGACGACGGCCACCCGCTCGCCCACGCCGATGCCCGCGCCGTCGAGTGCCGCCGCCTGAGCGCGGGCGCGCCTCGCCATCTCGGCGTAGGTGATGGTTCCCCACGACTCGGCCGGCTGCGTCGGCTCGTCGATGATGGCATCGCGATCCGGGTAGATCTGCTCGGCACGGCGGAGGAAGTCGTTGACGGTGAGTGCGACCTTCATGGTGAGGAATTGTTGCCGATTCGCGGTCATACCGCTGCACTCGATCGAATTCGGTCGTGGGTGAGACGGCACGACGAAGTCGTGCTGGCTCACGCGCAACCTGGCGCTGGGTGGCGGTACCCTCCATGCTCGACATGTCTGAATATTCCCGCCCACCTGGGGCACCGCGGCGTCGACGCCGCAAACCCACACCAAACCCAGCCCGCAGCCCGATCGAAGCCTCGACCATCACGATCGATCCCGACGCATACATCCCGACGGCATTCATCGACATCGGGGTGCCGACCGAAGTCGACATGGGTCTCGCCGCCGCCGGGTTCACCGCGCCGTTCGCGATCCAGACCAAGGCAATTCCCGTGGCGCTCACCGGTCGCGACGTCTGCGGCAGGGCCAAGACCGGCTCTGGTAAGACGTTGGCGTTCGGCGTGCCGATGCTGGCCCGGTTGTCGGGTCAAGCCGATGCCCGTCGGCCGCTCGCCATGGTCCTGGTGCCGACGCGCGAACTTGCGTTGCAGGTTGCCGAGGTGCTGGCACCCGTGGCCGCCGGTTGCAATCGCACCGTGCTGGCCGTCTATGGCGGGGCTTCGCGTCATCAGCAGATCGAGGTGCTGAACCGTGGTGTCGACGTGATCGTGGCGACACCTCTGCGTCTGATCGATCTGTTGAAGGAGAACGAGCTCGACCTCAACAAGATCGAGATCGTCGTGCTCGATGAGGCCGATCGCATGGCCGACGACGGCTTCACGCCGCAGGTCGAGTGGATCCTCCGCAAAGTCACCGGCGCCCATCAGACGATGCTGTTCTCGGCAACTCTCGACGGCGATGTCGGCCACCTCGTGCGCCGCTACATGACGGATCCGATTGAGGTGGCCATCGACGCTGCCACCGACACCGTCGGCACGATGCACCATCTCTTTCTTGCGGTCCATCACATGGACAAGGACAAGGTCGTGCAAGCCATCGCCTCGAGCATGGGCAAGACCTTGGTGTTCTGCCAGACCAAGCGCACGTGTGATCGAGTCGAGCGCTCGTTGCAGGATCTCGGGGTGCAAGCGATGGCGATTCACGGCGACCTTGCCCAGGTCGCGCGCGAGAAGGCCATGCGACGCTTCGCCGAGGGCGAGCTCAGCGTGCTGGTCGCCACCGATGTCGCTGCCCGCGGGATCGACATCGACGACATCGGCGTGGTGATCCACTACGAGCCGGCGCCCGATGGCAAGGACTACCTCCACCGCAGTGGCCGCACGGCCCGCGCCGGGCGCGACGGTTGGGCGGTCACGATGGCCGAGTACAACCAGCACACCCAGGTGCGCATCCTGCAGCGTGCGTTGCGCCTCGACGTGGCGCCACCCGTCGAGGTGTTCTCGAACAACCCCAAGTTGCGCAACCTCGCGGAGTTCGAAACCGCTTAGCTCGTCAGTGCAGCCAGGCGGGGCGGTGTTGCTCGAAGTCGGAGATCTCGTCGACATGGGTCATGGTGATGCCGACGTCGTCGAGGCCGTTCAGGAAGCGATGTTGGGTCTGCGGTTCCATCGGGAACGAGTCTGTGATGCCGACGGCCGGCACCTCGACCGTCAGCCGCTCGACATCGACGGTGATCTCCGTCGCCGGGTCGGCTTCGATCGCTTCCCAGATCGCCTCGACCGTGGCTTCGGGCACCACGACGGGTACGAGGCCGTTCTTGGCGCAGTTGTTGCTGAAGATGTCGCTGAAGCTCGGTGCGATCACCGCGTCGAAACCACCCTGCTGGATGGCCCACACGGCGTGTTCGCGTGACGAGCCGACGCCGAAGCTCGGCCCGGCGACCAGGATCGATGCGCCCACGTACCGCTCGTCGTTGAGCACGAAGTTGCGATCGTCGCGCCACGTGGAGAACAGGCCCTTCTCGAACCCGGTGCGCTCGACGCGCTTGAGCCATTCGGCAGGGATGATCTGATCGGTGTCGACATCGCTGCGGCGCAGCGGCACCCCGCGGCCCGAGATCACGTGGACTGACTTCATGACAGTGCTCCTAGGTCTTCGGGCGTGGCGAAGTGGCCGGCCACGGCGGTCGCGGCGGCGATGGCGGGCGAGACCAGGTGCGTGCGACCGCCCCGACCCTGCCGGCCTTCGAAGTTTCGGTTGCTGGTGCTGGCCGACCGTTCGCCCTGCGCCAACTTGTCGGGGTTCATCGCCAGGCACATGCTGCAACCCGGTTCGCGCCAGTCGGCTCCGGCCGCCCGGAACACCTCGTGCAAGCCCTCGGCCTCCGCTTGGGCTTTCACCGAATGGCTACCCGGTACGACCATCACCCTCGGGACGGTGACCGTGCGACCCTGCATCACGGCCGCAGCCGCACGAAGGTCCTCGATGCGGCTGTTGGTGCAACTCCCGATGAAGACTGTGTCGACGGCGATGTCGCGCATCCGAGTGCCGGCCGCCAGGCCCATGTACTCGAGGGAGCGTGCCACGGTTTCGCGTGTTGTTGCATCTGCAAAGTCATCGGGTGAGGGCACGCTGCCGTCGATCGTGGTGACCTGCGCCGGGTTGGTGCCCCAGGTGATGTGCGGTCGCAACGCGCCGGCATCGATCACGACTTCCTTGTCGAACACCGCGCCCTCGTCGCTGACCAGTGTTCGCCAATCAGCGACAGCGGCATCCCATGCGTCGCCGCTCGGGGCGTTCGCCCGACCGGCCAGGTATTCGAACGTCGTGTCGTCCGGCGCGATCAACCCGGCCTTGGCGCCGGCCTCGATCGACATGTTGCACACCGTCATGCGGCCCTCCATCGACAGCGCCTGGATGGCCGAGCCGCGATACTCGACGACGTGGCCGATCCCGCCTCCCGTGCCGATGGTGCCGATGATCGCCAGGATGACGTCCTTGGCGGTGACCCCTGCCGGGATCTCGCCGTCGACCGTGATGCTCATCCACTTCGGTCGTGTTTGCGGCAACGTCTGGGTGGCCAGCACGTGCTCGACCTCGCTCGTGCCGATGCCGAACGCCAACGCTCCGAACGCACCGTGAGTCGCCGTGTGGCTGTCGCCGCACACCACTGTCATGCCGGGCAGCGTGCGGCCCTGCTCGGGGGCGATCACGTGGACGATGCCCTGGCCGGGATCGCCCATCGGGAAGTTGACGATGCCGAACTCCTTGGTGTTCTCGCGCAACACCTCGACCTGCCGAGCCGAGATCGGGTCGGCGATGGGTTGATCGATGTCGGCCGTCGGCACGTTGTGGTCCTCGGTGGCGATGGTCAGGTCGGGTCGGCGAACCGGGCGACCGGACAGTCGCAGGCCGTCGAACGCCTGCGGGCTGGTGACTTCGTGCACCAGGTGCAGGTCGATGTAGAGCAGGTCGGGTTCGTCCGGTGCGGAATGCACGACGTGACGCTCCCACAGCTTCTGGGCGAGGGTTCGGGGTGACGATGTGTCCGGTGGCGCCTCAGGCATGGCGTCTCACTTTCTGAGATATGATTCTCGTTCATGGACAGTGTAAGCGGAGTCGGCGTCATTGACAAAGGGGTTCTCATCCTCTGTGCCCTCGCTCGCGCCCCCCTCGACCTCGTCGCGTTGCAGGACGAGACGGGTCTGCCGCGGGCGACGGCGCATCGCCTGGCGGTCGCGCTGGAGTTGCACGGGCTGGTGCGCCGCGATCCGCAAGGTCGGTTCTGCCTCGGCTTCGAGTTGATCCGCCTCGGGCGCGCCGCCGAGGACGAGTTCCCACTGGCGGAGATCACCCGACCGATCCTCACGGCACTGCGTGACGCGACGGGTGAGAGCGTGCAGTTGTACGTCGCCGACGGCGAGGGCCGCCGCTGCGTGGTGTCGCTGGAATCCACGCACGGCTTGCGATGGATCGTTCCGCAAGGCGCGCTGCTGCCACTCGACCGCGGTTCGGCTGGCCGGGTGCTGCAGGGCGACGACCTCGCCGAGAGCGTTGAGGAGCGCGAGCCGGGTGTGGCCTCGGTCAGTGCGGCCGTGAGGGATCGCAGCGGTCGGGTGATCGCCGCGCTCAGCCTCAGCGGACCAGTAGAGCGATTGTCACGACAGCCCGAACAGCGATTTGGTCGACTGGTTGCCGACGCGGCGCGCGAGGTGACGGCCGCGGTTGGCCGTTAGCCGAATCGCGGGAACAGCCGACGCGCCGTATTGCCCATCTCGGCCGGGGTGATCGGGTGGATGAACACCATGGCATGGCGGCGGTTCAATTCGGCCATGATCGCCTCGAGCGAGGCATCGCCGAGGTACACGCCATTGACGTT
>JANPOJ010000079.1:0-13932 GCA_031427935.1 Ilumatobacteraceae bacterium
GCATGCTCACCAACTTCCAGACGGTGCACGCCCGCGTTGCCAAGCTCCGCGAGCTCGGATACATACCCGTGTCCGTCGTCGCTCGGGGCAAGTCGAAGCTCAGCGCCGACGTCAACGCTCGGGGCGCGAAGGGCAAGATCAACCTGCACGCGATCGTGATCTTGTCCCGGCAGTTGGCGACGATGGTCGCCGCCGGCCTCACCCTGATTCGAGCGCTGACCATCCTCGCCGACCAGACCGAGTCGAAGGCGCTCGCCGAAGTGATCACCGAGATGCGTGGCGACATCGAGCGCGGCCTGTCGTTCTCGCAAGCGGTCTCGAAGCACCCCAAGGTCTTCCCGACGGTGTACATCGCCATGGTGCGCTCCGGCGAGGTCGGCGGGATGCTCGACATGGTGCTGCTGCAATTGGCGACGATGCTCGAGAAGCAACTCGAGCTGCGTCGCCGGGTGAAGTCGGCGATGTCGTACCCGATCGCCGTCGGCGGCATCATCGTGATCATCGTCTCGGCGATGCTGCTGTTCATCGTTCCAATGTTCGAGTCAATGTACAAGGACCTCGGCGGCGTGTTACCACTCCCCACTCGGATGCTCATCGGTGTGTCGAGCTTCCTCAAGAGCACGTGGTGGATCATCGCAATCCTCGGAGCCGGTGGCATATTCGCGTTGAAGCGTTGGAAGGCGACACCCCCTGGCCGGCTGGCGATCGACCGACTGAAGCTACGACTCCCGATCGCCGGACAGATCGTGCAGAAGACGGCGATCGCCCGGTTCTGTCAGACGCTCGCCGCACTCGCCCGCTCGGGCGTCTCGATCATGGAAGCACTCGACATCGTCGCCGACACCGCCGGCAACGCTGTGGTTGCCCAAGCGGTCAACGAAGCCCGCGAGCGCGTCCGCGTCGGGGAATCGGTGTCGGCCGCGTTGATGAACCACCCCGTGTTCCCTCAGATGGTGGTGCAGATGATGGCGGTGGGCGAAGAGACCGGCGCCCTCGACGAGATGCTCGACAAGATCGGCGAGTTCTACGACGCCGAGGTCTCGGCAACCGTCGACTCGTTGACATCGTTGATCGAACCCCTGCTGATGGTCGTGATGGGCGTCACGGTCGGCGGCATGGTCGTCGCCCTGTACCTACCCATGTTCAAGATCATCAATCTCGTGAAATGAGCGGAGCACTCCCATGAAGCACAGAACACAAACCAGAGCCCGCAGCTGGCCGGCGCCCGACCCGGCGACCCGCGTCGTGGTCGATGCCGGTGGCAACTCGCCGCTGCCCCCACATCGGTCATCGCCGGCATCGACACGATCCTCGGAACCCACGACACATCGAGGCGAGCTCATCGTCGCCGCCGGTCTCGTCGGGGTGCTGGCCTCGGTCGGGTCGGCCTTCGTCAAGGTCATCGACCTGCCGTCGTCGTCGAGCATGGCGGTCGGAGGCTTCGGCGCTGCACTGGTGCTGATGGGACTCCTCGTTCGTCGTGGGTCCACGACGACAACGGCTGTCCAACCGATCGTCGCGCCCAAGATTCGAGTTCGCCCCGTTGCCGTCGACCTCCCGTCGCTGACCGGGCAGCTCAGCGAGGTGCTGGCCGAGCTCCGCCACGAGTACGGCATGGCCTACCGCACGCGCACCTGGATCGAGGAGATGTTGCCTGCGTACGGCGCCCAGCTCGATGACCCGGTCTTGGCCCGCGCCCTGCTCGCCGTGGCGGCGCTCGATGCCGGCGGCATTCGGGCCGACGTGTCCGGGCTGGTCGGATCTCACGGCAACGACGAGATCATCACAACTGGCAAGGTGGTGCTGGCAGCACTGCACGAGGTCCGCGCGGCGTGCGACCGATCAGGCGATCGAGCCGTCGTACCGGTTCGACCGTCGGACCCTTCACGCTGGCCGGCGTCGGTCAGCTGATGCGCTCAGCGACGCGACGAACGACGCTTGACCGGGTGGACCGGGAGGCGGTCGTCGTCGATGCCCGCATCGGCGAATCGTGACGTGACGGGCTGAGCGTCCTCGACGACCTCGGGCACGATCTCGACCTGTTGCTGCACTGGACCAATGGGGTCGAGCAGCTCGGCGAATTCGACATCGTCGGGATGGGTGTCATGAAGGCCCATAGCCTTTTTCCGGAAGGCGCGGCTGCCCCGACCCATCACAGCGACCTCACCGGTTGATGCGCCGAGCGCACGACGGTTGACGATCGATGCCGAGCAGGCCGCGGTACGTGGCGACCGTCCACCGGCTGATGTCCAGGGCAACGGCCGCGTCGACATGCGACAGGTCACGCAACGCGACGAGCTCATGCAGCAAGGCGCGGCGCGGTGCAGAGACGAACGGAAGCAGCCGCGCGTTCAGCAACACCTCGAGCGCGTTGCCCGGATCGCAATTGAGCCGGTCGGCAACGCCGTACAACCCTGAGCTGTCGAACGACGCCTTGAGCTGCGTTCGCTCCTTGGCAGCGACCGAGCCGCAGTGGGCCGCGCTCTCGATCTGGGTGCGGCGGCACGGAGAACAGATCGTCCCGCCGTGATCGCGAGCCAGTCGGGCACCACACGACACGCAGAGCGTGACCGGGTCGGTCTTCACACTCACGCCGCGTCTCCGAGCATGGTCAACAGCAGCGGCGTGTACGGCTCCAGGCGATGAGCCAAACGAGCGGGCAGGTCGCGATCGCCGAAGTCATTCACGGCCAGCCACTTCGCGAGGTCGGCTGCCAGCGCCTCGTTGCGCTCCTTCACGATGGCCAGCCACTCGTTCAGGCAACCGGTGCGGATGCGGCTGAGCTCGTGGTCCTCCACCTCATCCTCGACGGTGCTTGCATCGACGACGTCGGGCACATCGGCGACCGTCGATGGGTGACGGGATTCGAGCACGGCCTTGGCCCAGTCGACCCGCGTCGAGTCCGGGGCCACCGCTCGGGCGACGGCCTGTCGTTCACCTGGCGTCAACGTGCGCTGCTCGAACTGCTCACGCCGGGCGATCTCGCCCTGGAAGTGCCGCCGACGAACACGTTCGCGCCTGCTCAACCAGTCGTCGGACCGGGCGGCTTCGATGCGGGCCCGGCTGACCTTGCTCTCGAGGAACGCCGGCCATGCCTCGTACCGGTCCCAATCGATCCGGGTGCAGGCATCCCACGTGAGGCGCAACACTTGCGACAGCACCTCGTTGCGATCAGCGTGGGCGGGAAGCCGGGCGCACTGCGCGCCGGCAAACGCAAGGGCCCAGGTGTGCAGCCGGTTGTACAGCTCGATCGACAGTTGCTCGCCCCGCTCGCCCGCCTTGCGACGCTTGGCCAGCGGCTCGAGCACGACAGCGACGAAGTCGGGGTGCCGGGGCGACTGCGTCGCCGGCATTCGTCGTCGTTCGCGAAAAGGGGCGGGCGTTGCACCTCCCAGGGTGCTGGTGGCCGACCCATGAGAGGCCCCTGATTTGTTGTTCGCAACTCCGCTTGCGTCACCCTGCATCGACATGTACACCCTTTTCGCCCGTTTAGTCACTTGTAGTCATCAAACCCGCGCTCAGGGTCGAACAATAGAGACCTTGTACCCCATCGGCGGCATCACTAAGACCTCTCGGGGCGGTGAGTTGTGCACGCGGAGTGTCCGGCGGGCAGACCCCTACGGATTCGAGGTCGTCGGGGCGATCGTCGTGGTCTCCGAAGCGGTCTGGACCCGATCCCAGTAGTCGGGACCGATCACGACGGCGACCATGCCCTGGATCGGGGTTCCGATGAATGACGGATCCCAGGTGTCGAATCCATCGATGCCGAACACGCCGCCGACTGCTGCCACCAGGTCCGTATTGTCGCCGATCGGCATCACCATCGTCTGCTCGACGGTCTTACCGGAACTCGGCACGATCGTGCGGTTGTAGCCGGGCAGCCGCTGGTACGCATCCTCCATCGCGCCCGCCGGTGCGCCGCCGTCGATCAGGATGACGCCATCGAAGAAGCCGAGGGTCGTCGCGGTTTGGTCGTTCGGGTTGGTGGTGGTCGTCGATCCGAAATCGATCCCGGATAACGTTTGAAGAACATCGCCGTCGCGTGGCGGGACGGAGAAGTCGATAGTCGGGTTCGCTGACTGCATCTGTTCGACGTTGAAGAAGCCGAGTTCGACCGCGAACTCGTGCCAGATCACGTAGTTGTACATCGCTCGACATTCGGGCGCTGTGCAGCCGAACTGCTCGGGCGTCGGCATCACATCGGCGGCCGCCTGATCCGCGGGCGCGACGACCAGCCCGACGCCCGAGGGGTCGAAGCGCGCGTTCCACAACGCGTCCCACACCGCCGACGCGGTGACCGTCATCGCCGGCAACCCGTACGCCGTCGTGGTGCTGAAATCAGACGGCAGGTACACCGTCGATGTCGGTCCGGCATCTACCGCCTCCGCCGGCGCCGATCCGGCAGTGGATGGCGCGTCGGAGTCGCGGCGGATGATCAACGCAGCGGTCGCAACGCCGGTGCATGCCACGACGCCTGCGGTTGCGGCCATGCGCCGGCGGTTGTGGCGGCGTGCCCTGCGGCGGATGTCGGTCAGAGAGGGCCTGGCGTCGACAGGTCCGCGAACTCGGGCCATCGCGTCGTGCAAAAGCGGATCGATATCAATCATTGGCTATCTCCTGGCGTAGCTGGGCGATCGCCCGGTGCAATGTCGATTTCACGGTGCCGAGCGGCACCTTCAATGTGTCGGCGATCTCGGCATCGGTCAGCTGCAGTTCGTAGCGCAGCACCACGGCGGCGCGCTGCCTGGCAGGCAGGCGGCGGACCGCATCGATCACGTGGTTGTAGACCATCTCACTGTCGGGTTGCGGGTGACCGAGGAATCGACGAGTCAGCACTCGGCGACGCAAGACCTTGCGGCCGCCGTTCAACACCGAGACGCGAACGTAAGCGAGCGGCGTCGTGACCACCCGATACCGGACGTAGAGCGCAGCGAACGCGTCCTGCACCACTTCTTCCGCCTGCTCCTGGCTGTCGACCAGCACCATCGCCAGCCGAACCAGGCCAGCGAACTCGCGGTGGTAGAAGGTGTCGAACGGCTCGCGAACGACGGCCTCGACAGGCGCCATCGGTACGGGCACGTTGGTCAAGCTCACCTCACTCATTCACTACATGAGAGCCACGAGGATGACGATTGGTTCCCGCGAAACTTCGACCTCAGCCGGCGCGGCGTGAACCTCGGCCGCGAGCCAGCGACTTCTTGTGCTCGATGAAGTCGACGAGCACGTAGTCGCCCAGCGTCTCGGGCGTGGTGAAGAAGGCCCGACCGCGATTGATCGATGTCAGCTTCTCGATGAACGACTTGAGGTAGCTGTTGGCATCGAGCATGAAGGTGTTGATGCGGATGTTGTCCTTGGTGCACCGCACCACTTCACGCAGCGTTGCCTCGATCGTCTCGGGCACCGGCGGATAGTTGAAGAACACGTCGCCCCGAGGCGTGATGTGGGCGGTGGGCTCGCCGTCGGTGATCATGATGATCTGCTTGGTGCCGGTCTGCTTCGCCAGCAGGTGCCGGGCCAGCAGGAAGCCGTGCTGCATGTTGGTGCCGTACACGAAGTCCCACGACACCTCCGGGAGCTGCGCGGCGGTGAGGATGCGCGCCGTCTCACTGAACCCGACGATGGCCATGTAGTCGCGAGGGAACTGGGAGGTGATCAGCGAGTGCAACGCCATCGCCACCTTCTTGGCGGGCAGGAAGTTGTCGCGCATCGGCATCGACAGCGACAGGTCGAGCATCAGCACGGTCGATGACTTGGTGAGGTGTTCGGTCTTCTCGATCTCGAAGTCGTCGGGCGACAGCTGCACCGGCGTGCCCGTGCCATTGCGACGCAGCGCGTTGCGGATGGTCTTGTGGAGATCGAGGTTGAACGGATCGCCGTATTCGTACTGCTTGGTCTCGTAGGTGCGCTCGTGACCTTGGCCGAGCCGATCGATCTGATGCTGACCGACCTTGTCCTTGGCCAGCTTGTCGAACAGGTCGCGGAGCGCGTTGGAGCCGACCTTGCGGAGGCCCTTCGGCGTCAGCTCGAGGCGGCCTTCTTTCTGCTCGATCAGGCCAGCCTCTTGGAGCATCTTGGTCAGTTCGGCGAGCCGTTGCAGCGACCGCGCCGCGTCGTCGCCCATCAGGTCGCGCACCTTGTCCATGTCGGCCTCGGCCAATGCACCCGGGCTGGTGGCATTGCGCAGCAGGTTCTCCAACTGGTCGAGATCGCCGAGCTCTTGCATCGTCTGCATCGCCTGGCCCATGCCCATCGGGTCGCTGCCCTCGAACTGGTAGCCCTGACCCCAGCCCATCTGTGGGTACATCGACTGCAGGTTCTGACCAAGCTGGCTCATCTGCCACCGCAGGTCCATGTCTTCCAGCAACTGGTCGCTGAGCTGTTGTAACTGGGCCCGTTGCTCGGGCGACATCGAGTTCATCATCGCCTGCATCGCGGCCATGCGCTTGGCCATCTGCTCCAGCAACTCGTCGAGCGTCTCGGGGTTCTCCGGGAAGAAGTCGCCGAACTCCTCCATGAACTTGTCGAACTCCGGGTCCTCGCCGCGCTCGCGCTTGCCGAGCATCTCGTTGAGCCCGGCGATCATGTCTTTCATGTGCTGCATGTCTTCGGGCGTCATGCCCTGCATCGCGCCCGACATCTGCTCGACCATCTGCTGGGTCAACTGCTGGCGGATCTTGTCGAGCAGTTGTTCGAAGCGCTGCGCAGCTTCGGCGGACTCGAAGTCGTATGCCTGCAGCTCGCGCACCTTGCCGGCGAGATCGTCGGGCAGCATGTCGAGGCGGAAGTTGCGGTCTGCCGCAGCATCGCGTGCGGTCTGCGCCCGGCGATCGTCGCCGCTGCGCTCGGCCGCCTGGGTGGCGTTGTCGATCGCATGGCGTTCCTCGTCGACGATGTCGTTCAGCTCGTCGGCGATCTCGCTGTAGACCCCACCGAGGTCGAACTGGTCGAGACGATCCTGCCGCTGCTGGCGCAGCTTCTCCATCAACTCGCGCAGGCCTTGCAAGCGCTCACCATTGCGGTCGCGCATGCCTTCTTGCATCATCCGTCGCAGGGCCGAGTTGACGTCGCCGTGGTACAGCAGATCGTCGGTCAACTCATCGAACAGCGCATCGGCGTCGAGGTCGAACCCGCGTTGGGTGCCGTCCCACCGGGAGTAGGTGAAGCGGGCTGCCATAGGAGAACCTTACCGAAAGATCGGCCGGGCTACCCTGGGGTACTGCATGCGCGTTCCCCGCACCTTCTCATTCGTCGATCTGTCCGGCTTCACGAACTACACCGCTGCCTTCGGCGACGACGCCGCGGGACGAATCCTCGGCGCGTTCCGGTCACTGGTCCGCGAGATCGCCAGCGAGCGCGGCGTGCGCATCGCCAAGTGGCTGGGTGACGGCTGCATGGTCGTATCGATCGAGCAGAGCAACGCCGTGGCCTTCGCTCTCGACCTCGAGCACCGCTCGGCGGAAGTGTGTGCGCCGCTGTCACTTCGCGTCGGCATGGCTACAGGACATGCGCTGCTGTTCGAGGGCGACGACTACATCGGGTCGGCGGTCAACATGGCCGCCCGGCTGTGTGACGCGGCCGGGCCGTTCGAGGTGTTGATGCCGACCATGCAGATCGAGCGGCTGCCGCGGGGTGTCACCGCCAACGCCCACGAGGCGGTCGAACTGCGCGGCTTCCCGGGCCCGATCGACGTGGTCGAGCTCGGTGGCCAGCCGGAACTGGTGGCCAGCACCGACACCGGCGAACTGTGGACTCGCAGCCCGTTCGCGTGATCCGCACTGCCGTCGTCCCCCACTCCCGTCTCGACCGCTCTGGATTCCACGAAGACCTCGTGCTGCTCGGCGGTCTGCGCGCCTCGTCGGTTCGGATCACCCTCGACTGGGGATGGCTGCAACCCAAGGCCGGCGCCTTCGACGGCGACGCGGTGGAGTGGTACAGCGGCCTGCTGCAACATGCAGCCGGCCTCGGGATCGGTGTGCAGTTCACGTTGCTGGAACGCGTCGTGCCGCAGTGGTTCGACAACGATGGCGGCTTCGGTGACCCGCGCTTCGCCGGCCACTGGTGGCCGCGCTGGGTGGAGGGTGTGTCCGAGCGGTTCGGTGACGCTGTCGCCGGCTGGGTGCCGTTCGACAACCCGCTGGCGTTCGCCAATCGGGTGATTCCCGACGACCCGCGCCGTCATGGCGAGATGCTCGACACCCTGGTCGTCGCCTGGCGCGACGCGTGGCGAATCCTGCGCGGCGGGCCACCGGTGGCAACGGCCATCGGTGTCAAGACGGTCAGACCGGCCGACCAGACCATCCAGGCCGCCGAAGCCTCCCGTCGGGAGGATCACCTGCGTTGGAACCTGTGGCTCGACGGTCTGCACGACGGGACGATCAGCATCCCCGGCCGCGCCGACCGGGAGCTCGCTGATCTGGCCGGTGCGTGCGACGTGTTGGGCATCGTCGTCGCCGACGTCGACGAGTCGCTGGGCGCCGTGCTGCGGACCGCCGAGATGGGGCCCGATCGGCCGTTGGCGATCACCTTGATCACTCCTCTCGGCAAAGACGCCGATCGGGTCACGGTCATCGAACGGTTCGAGACGGCGTGTGGCGAGGCGGCGGAAGGCGCCCCGTTGCAGGCGGTCGGCGTCAGCCCGACCTTCGACATCGACGGACACGACGACGGCGTCATCACCCGAGATCGCGACGTGAAGGACTCTGCGGCCATCTTCTTCGGTGCCACCGTGCAGTAACTTTCGACGTCATGGAGTTCTTCACCGACGTCACCGACCGCATCGCTTACGAGGGTCCCGACAGCGACAATCCCCTGGCCTTCCGCTGGTACGACGCCGACCGAGTGGTCGCCGGTCGGCGCATGGAGGATCACCTCCGCTTCGCCGTCTGCTACTGGCACTCGTTCGCGTGGGACGGCTTCGACATCTTTGGCGCCGGCACGCTCGACCGGCCGTGGCACCCGACGTTCGCACCGTCGGCCGACCCGATGGATGCCGCCAAGCAGAAGATGGAGGCTGCATTCGAGTTCTTCGCCAAGCTCGGCGTGCCGTTCTACTGCTTCCACGATCGCGACATCGCTCCGGAGGGCGCCAGCTTCAAGGAGTCCGCGGCACAACTCGATGAGATGATCGACGTCGCCGCGCAACATCAGCAGCGCACCGGCGTGCAGTTGCTGTGGGGCACGGCCAACCTGTTTTCCAACCCCCGATACCAAGCCGGGGCGGCGACCAACCCCGATCCCGAGGTCTTCGCCTTCGCTGCCGGTCAAGTCGCCCACTGCCTGGAGGCCACGCATCGCCTCGGCGGGCACAACTACGTGCTGTGGGGCGGCCGCGAGGGCTACGAGACGCTGCTCAACACCGACATCAAGCGCGAGCTCGACCAGCTGGCCCGGTTCCTGACGTTGGTCGTCGAGCACAAGCAGCGGATCGGCTTCAGCGGCGCGATCCTGCTCGAGCCCAAGCCGTTCGAGCCGACCAAGCACCAGTACGACTACGACGTCGCGGCGGTGCACGCGTTCCTGCAGAAGTACGACCTCGCCGACGAGATCAAGGTCAACATCGAGGTCAACCACGCCACCTTGGCCGGGCACGACTTCGCCCACGAGATCGCCTCCGCGGTCAACGCCGGAATCTTCGGTTCGATCGATGCCAACGCCGGCGACGACCGGTTGGGATGGGACGTCGACCGCTTCCCGGTCTCGGTCGAGCAGATGACGCTCGGCATGTTGGAAATCCTGCGCGGTGGCGGTTTCACCACCGGCGGGTTGAACTTCGACTCCAAGCTGCGCCGCCAGTCGAGCGATCGCACCGACTTGTTCTACGCCCACATCGGCGGGATGGACACCATGGCCCGCTCACTGTTGGCGGCCGCATCGATCGTCGACAGTGGCGAGCTCGACTCGCTCCGCGACACCCGCTACTCAGGATGGTCGGGCGATCTCGGCACGGCGATCATGACCCGCTCGAGCCTGGCCGACCTGCACGACCGGGCGATGTCGAACGGTGAGCCGACGCGCTCATCGGGGCACCAGGAGATGCTGGAGAACCTCGTCGCCCGCCACATCGAACGCACCCGCTGACGGACTGGTCAGCTGCGGCCGCGATACGTCGCGCTGGTTCCCGACGAATCCTTGTTCAACCGCTTCGACAGGTGCAGGCCCTCGAGCACGAACTCGACCGCCGCGGCAACCGCTGCGGGCGACTCGTCGCCACCGGTCAACGCCAGCACCGGAGCACGCAGCGCCGGAACCAACTCGACCAGGCGGGCTTCCTCGACCGAAGCGATGTCTTCGCCGGCGTGGGCGACCACACCTTCTTCGAACGCGGCGATCACGTCGCGGACCTGGTCGGGCGAGATGCGCTCCTTGTACACGGTGAGCACTGCGGCCTTCACCAGGTTGTCGAGGATCAGGCCATCGCGCCCCTCCTCCAACGACTCGATCTCGATCTTGCCGCTGCTCGAGGCGGCCAGTGCTTCGAGGTCGCAGATCCGCGGCACGACGAGGTGCTCGCCGGCGCGCAGGCCGCGGCGCAATGCGTTGGCGCCGAGCACCTCCACGTTGCTGACCGACAGGCGCACACTGACGCCGCTGCGCTGGTTGACCTGGGTGCTGGCCCGTGCCAACTGGCTGAACGTGGCGACGACCTGCTCCATGTAGTCGGGCAGGTGCACCGTCACGTTGCCGACCGAACCGGGCCGCGCCTCCTGGCGCATGATGGCCACCTCGGTGGCGATGTCGAGCGGGTAGTGGGTGCGGATCTGGCTGCCGAAGCGGTCTTTCAACGGTGTGATGATGCGGCCGCGGTTGGTGTAGTCCTCCGGGTTGGCGCTGGCGACCAACAGCACGTCGAGTGGCAGGCGGATCTTGTACCCGCGCACCTGCACGTCGCGCTCCTCGAGCACGTTGAGCAGACCGACCTGGATGCGCTCGGCGAGATCGGGGATCTCGTTGATCGCGAAGATGCCGCGGTTGGTGCGCGGCACCAGCCCGTAGTGCAGCGTCAGTTCGTCGCTGAGGTAGCGGCCCTCGGCCACCTTGATGGGGTCGACCTCACCGATCAGGTCGGCGATCGAGGTGTCGGGCGTGGCCAACTTCTCGCCATAGCGGTCGTCGCGATGCACCCACTCGATCGGTGTGGCGTCGCCCATCTCGACGATCAGGTCACGTGCGTGCTTGCTGACCGGGGCGTACGGATCGTCGTTGATCTCACTGCCGCCCACGATCGGCATCCACTCGTCGAGCAGACCGGTGAGCGAGCGGATGATACGGGTCTTGGCCTGCCCGCGCTCGCCGAGGAAGATCACGTCGTGACCGGCGAGGAGGGCGTTCTCGAGCTGCGGCATGACGGTCTGCTCGTAGCCGAGCACCCCTTCGAACAGGGCCTCACCAGCGGCGATCCGGGCAACGGCGTTGCGACGGATCTCCTCTTTCACCGGTGACGACTGCCAGCCCGACGCCTTCAGTTCGCCGAGGGTGTGAGCACGTGTTGCCATGCTTCGACCATACCGGCTTTCAGCGGCACACGCCCAGGGCCGACCCGCGCCTATCCTCGCCCTCGTGGATCTGTCGGGACAGTGGCGCGCCAATGTCGCCGATGACGAGCGGCGACGCAGCGCCGTCGGTCTCGACTACTTCGACGACGACTGGCCCGAGGTCGCGGTACCCAGCCACTGGCGGCACCTGACCCCTTTCGCCGACAACGACGAGCCGCTGATCTACCGCAAGCGTTTCGACCTGAGAGCGGCGCCTGCAGGCCGTCGGCACTTCGTGACCCTCGAAGGCGTGTTCTACCAGGCCGATGTGTGGCTCGACGGCGCCTACCTCGGCGACCCCGAGGGATACTTCTTCCCCCACAGCTTCGACATCACCAGCCTCTCGCGCCTGGCCACCGAGCACGTGCTGGCGGTCGAGGTGGCCTGTCCGCCGCAGCGCAACCGCAAAGCGAAGCGAACCATCACCGGCGTGTTCCAGAACTGGGATGCGATGGACCCGACGTGGAACCCCGGTGGGTTGTGGCGGCCGGTGCGCATCGACACCACCGGCCCGGTGCGGATCGACCGATGCCGGGTGTTGTGCCGCGACGTCAACGACACGCGCGCCCACCTGCGTCTGCACGCTCGGCTCGACAGCGACACGGCGCGGACCGTGCGGGTTTGCACCCGCGTCGATGGCGAGTTGCTCGACCAGCACGAGCAGTCGCTGGCCGGCGGGTTGAACGAGGTCGACTGGAACCTCGACATCAACGATCCCAGGTTGTGGTGGCCGTGGACGCTCGGCGAGCAGGAGCTGACCGATGTCGAGGTCGAGATCTCGGTCGACGAAGTGATCAGCGATTCGCGATCTGTGCGCACGGGTCTGCGCGAAGTCGTGCTGCAAGACTGGGTGTTCACCGTCAACGGCGAGCCGATGTACACCAAGGGCGCCAACCTGGCGCCGACCAGGATGGCGCTGGGCGACGCAACGCCGGCGGAGTTGCGTCGCGATGTCGAGTTGGCCCGCGAGGCCGGGCTCGATCTGCTGCGCGTGCACGGTCACATCTCGCGGCCCGAGTTGTACGACGCCGCCGACGAGCTGGGCATGTTGTTGTGGCAGGACTTCCCGCTGCAGTGGGGCTATGCCCGCACGATCCGCAAGGAGGCCGTGCGACAGGCCCGCGAGGCAGTGGACCAGCTCGGCCACCACCCATCGATCGCCGTGTGGTGCGCGCACAACGAGCCGGTCGCACCCAACCTCGATCGCACCGAACCGGTCGGCAAAGCGGCGATCAAGTACATCACCGGGCAGCAACTGCCGTCGTGGAACAAGACGGTGCTCGATCGCTGGGTCAAGCGCTCGTTCGAGCAGGCCGACGAGACGCGCACGACGATTGCCCACAGTGGCGTGCTGCCCCACCTACCGATGCTCGACGGCACCGACAGCCACCTCTACTTCGGGTGGTACCACGGCCACGAACGCGACCTGCCGGGCTTCGCCGCGTCGATGCCGCGCATGGTGCGCTTCGTCAGCGAGTTCGGCGCCCAGGCGGTGCCCGCTGCCGCCGACTTCATGGAGCCGCACCGATGGCCGGACCTCGATTGGGATCACCTGCAGGAACGTCACGGGATGCAACTGCATGCCTTCGACAAGTTCGTGCCGCCCGCCGACTACGCCACGTTCGACGAATGGCGCGAGGCCACGCAGCGCTATCAGGCCCGGGTCGTGCGCCATCACATCGAGACGCTGCGACGGCTGAAGTACCGGCCCACCGGCGGGTTCTGCTTCTTCATGTTCAACGACGCCGGCCCGATGGTGTCGTGGAGCGTGCTCGACCACGAACGGCATCCGAAGTTGGCCTACCAGGCGGTGATCGATGCCTGCCGGCCGGTGATCGTCGTCGCCGATCGCCTGCCCGAGAAGGTCTCGGTCGGCGCCGCGTTGGCGCTCGATGTGCATGTCGTCAGTGACGTGCGCCGGCTGCTGGAAGACACTGTGTGCACCGCCAAGTTGAGCTGGCCGGGTGGTTCGCACGCCTGGCGTTGGGGCGGCGACGTGCCACCGGATTCGTGCGTGCGTGTCGGCACCATCCAGTTCGTGGTCGCCGACCAGCCGGGCGAGCTGTGGCTCGACCTGGTCGTCGAGCATGGCGACGAGATCGCCACCAATCGCTACGTCAGCACCATCGTCCGCTGACGACGGTGCTGACGCGAGTGCGAACGATCAGGCGTAGTAGCCGAGGATGTCGACGATGAATCCAACAGGCCGTCCAGGTCCCGGCATTGATGCGATCGGTCGAACTGGGCAGCCCCGGAAGGGTACGTAGCGAAAAGGGGCTGCCCAGTTCGTCGCTACCGAGCGGCGCGCTAGCGACGTAGGCCCGCCTGTCACTCGGGCTGTCACACGCTGACCGTCTCAGCGACGGTGGCGCGGCGACCACCTTCGTGCGTTCGGGCGACG
>JANPOJ010000080.1:0-9172 GCA_031427935.1 Ilumatobacteraceae bacterium
CAACAGTTCGTCCTGCTTGCCCGCGAACTGCTCGCCGATTTCCGTCAAGTCGAACACAACTTCCGTTCCCTGGACCGCCGCGTCCGCGAGCAGATCGCAGGCTGGCAGGGCGCCAAGGGAGAGCTGATCGAAGTGATCCTCGGCGAGCGCGATGCGATCTCAGATTCCGACGAGGGCCAGAGCTTTCGCGCATTTTGGGAGTTCCTGATGTCGCAGAGCCGCCAAGAACAGATGACGAGCCACCTTGAGCGGGTCTTGCTGCAACCCGTCATCGCCGAACTCCGACCCGACCGCCGTCTTCGCCGCGTCCACTACGACTGGCTCGAAGCCGGCGAGCACACCCAACGCACCGTCGCGCTGCTGTCCACCCAACTGCGCCGCTTCCTCGACGACGCCGCATGGCTCGAAGATCGGCGCATCGTCGAGCTGTTGCGCTCGATCGAGAGAAACGGCCTGATCCTGCGCGATGACCCGCCCACCACCAGCATCCACTCGATCGCCCAGCCGACCGCCGACATCTCGCTGCCGTTCGAGCGGCCGTTGTTCACCCCCAAACGCAAGGTGGCGATCGCCGATCTCGTCGAAGCCACCGCCGGTGACGAGCTCGATGTCGATGACCTGTTCTCGCAGCAGGTGGTCGATGTCGAACGGCTCAACGACCACATCGTTCGCATGCTCGATGCCCGCGGCCAGATCACCCTGGCCGAGCTGTGTCGGTTGCAACCGGTAGAGCACGGTCTCGCTGAGGTCGTCACCTACCTGCAGCTGGCCAACGAACGGTTCGAGGTCACCATCGACGACGCGCTCACCGACGTTGTCACCTGGTCCACCGACGGAACGCGCCGGTCCGCGACAATTCCCCGCGTGGTGTTCGTCGCATGACCGAGCTCGACGCCAGCACCGCCAACGATGACCTCGACACGCGAAGGCCGGCGGTCGCTCCGGCCGACGAGCTCTCCCGGATCCTGGTCCTGCTGCTGAAAGGCGTCGTCTACCGCGACACTGACGTCGGCCGATGGGCGCATCTGGTGTCGCTGCAAAGCCGCGCCCGCGACTATCTCGGCGTGCTCGGCCTCGATCTCGTGATCGATGAAGCGGAGGGCTACGCGTTCGTCAAGAGTCGGGGCGACGACGCCGACGACGCATCGGCAGACGACGGCGAGCCTACCGTCCCTCGGCTCGTGGTCCGCCGGCCGCTGTCGTTCGCGGTGAGCCTGCTGCTCGCCCTGTTGCGCCGCAAGCTGGCCGAGTTCGACGCTCGGGGCGGCGACAGCCGGCTGGTGTTGAACCGCGAGGAGATCGTCGATCTGCTTCGGGTGTTCCTGCCCGAGCGGGCCGACGAGGCCAAGCTGTTCAGCCAGATCGACGGCCACATCTCCAAGGTCGTTGATCTCGGTTTCCTCAAGCGGCTCAGCTCCAACGCCGTCGGCCCGCCTACCTACGAGGTGCGCCGGATCATCAAGGCGTTCGTCGATGCGCAGTGGCTGTCCGACTTCGACCAACGGTTGCAGCAGTATCGCGACTCGCTCGAACGCGACATCGGTGGAGCCGACCAACAAACCCTTGACGACAGGGATGCGTCGTGACCATCGAAGCACCCATGCTCGAATTCGCGACCGACGACACCGTCGCCGGGTTCCGCCTCTACCGGCTCGAGCTGCTCAATTGGGGCACCTTCGATCAGCACATCTGGAGCCTGGATCTCGGCGGCCACAACACCTTGCTCACCGGCGACATCGGGTCGGGCAAGTCCACCATCGTCGACGCCGTCACCACCCTGCTGGTGCCCGCCCACCGAGTCGCCTACAACAAGGCGGCCGGCGCCGAAGCCAAGGAACGTTCGCTGCGCTCCTACGTGTTGGGCCACTACAAGTCCGAACGCAACGAGGTCGGCGGTTCGTCGAAGCCGGTCGCGCTGCGCGACGACTCGACATTGAGCGTGATCCTCGGCGTGTTCCACAATGAAGCGTTCGACCAGACTGTCACCATCGCCCAGGTGTTCTGGATCAAGGACACCATCGGGCCCCCGGGCCGATTGTTCGTAGGAGCCGAGCGCGACCTGTCGATCGCCGAGCACTTCACCTCGTTCGGCGCCGACATCGGCGGCCTGCGCAAACGCCTACGGTCGCAGGGATTCGACGTCAACGACAGCTTCCCGCCGTATGCGAGTTGGTTCCGCCGTCGGCTCGGCATCCAGTCCGACCAAGCGCTCGAACTATTCCACCAGACCGTCTCGATGAAGTCGGTCGGCAACCTCACCGAGTTCGTGCGCCACCACATGCTCGATTCCGGCGACGCCGGTGATCGCATCCAGCGGCTGCTCGACCACTTTGACGATCTCAATCGCGCCCACGAAACGGTGCTGCGGGCCAAGCGCCAGACGGCGATGCTGGCACCGCTCGTCGCCGATTGCAATCGCCACAGCGAACTGACGCGACTGCGCGATCGCCACGAGTCCAGCCGCAACGCGCTACGCATGGTGTTCGCCCAGATTCGTGTGGACCTTCTGCAAGCCACGCTGGAATCGTTGGCTAGCGACCACGATCGGCTTGCCGCCAAGCGCAGCACTCAGCAGGAAGAACTTCGTGAGCTCGTCGCCCACGGCCAGCGACTCCGTATCGATCTCGCAGCAAACGGCGGGGACCGACTGGCCACAATCGAAACCGAGATCGAGCAACTCGCCAGCCAACGCGATCGGCGCCGGACCAAGGCCACCGAGTTCGCCGCGCTGTGCGCCGCCGTCGACGTGGCCAATCCCGACAACGCCGAAGCGTTCCACGACACCCGGGCCTCGATCGAGGCCCGTCGGTCCACCATCCAGCAGCTGCTCGCCGATCTCCAGAACGAGCTCAACGAGGGCGGAGTGGCGATGCAGCTGGGCAAGCAGGAGCACCAAGCGCTCGAGACCGAGCTGCGCAGTCTGCGCGCCCGCACCACCAACATCCCCGACGACCAGATCAAGCTCCGCGATCTGCTCTGTGCCGCGCTCGGCGTTGCGGCCGAGGAAATGCCGTTCGCCGGCGAGCTGCTGCAAGTTCGGGAATCCGAGCGCGCCTGGCAGGGCAGCGCCGAGCGGGTGATGCGGTCGTTCGGCCTGTCGATGCTGGTGGCCGACTCGAACTACGTGGCAGTGCAGGCGTGGGTCGACGCGACCAATCTACGCAACCGCTTCGTGTACTTCCGGGTGCGCGACGACGCCAGCCGCATCGCCACCACCGACATCCAGCCGCAATGGCTGGCGGCCAAGATCGACCTGCAACCTGGCACTCGGTGGCGTCGATGGCTACAGGCCGAGCTCGCCCGGCGCTTCGACTACGTCTGCTGCGACACGCCCGACCAGTTCCGTCGCGAGCGGCGAGCGATCACGATGGCCGGCCAGACCACGGGCGCCGACGACCGCCACGAGAAGAACGACCGGTTCTCGATCGCCGATCGCACGCGCGATGTGATGGGTTGGTCGAACGCCGAGAAGGTCGCCGCCCTCGAAAGCCAGCAGGCCCAGATCGCAACACGTCTGCAGCCGTTGGCCGATCGCCTCGTGTCGCTCAAGGCCGATCAGGACCAGCTCAACGCCGCCGATGTCTCATTGGCCAAGATGACGGTCTACGGCGACTTCCTCGAACTCGACTGGCGGACATCAGCAAGCCGGATCGAGACCCTCAACGACGAACGGCGCCGGCTCTCGGAATCGTCCGATCAACTGCGTCACCTGCGTGAAGAGCTCGAGATCAACGACAAGGCCGTCAGGCAAGCCGAGGTGGCCCTCAGGGTGAGCGATGACGCGGTCGCCAAAGTGAATGCTCAACGCGACCTCCTCGAAGACCAACTGCACGATCAACGGGACACGCTCGATCAGCCCGGTGCCGCGCAGCACCTCAGCTTCACCCCAGCCATCGACGAGATCCGCGTCGCGGAGAACCTGCCACCCTCCACGCTGCGCACCTGCGAAGGCGACGAGCGCAAGCTGCGCGACCACCTGCAAGCCCTCATCGACGCCGACGACAAGGCGATCAAGCGGGTGGTGGAACGCATCGTCAAAGCCATGGAGGCCTACTCCAACGCGTTCCCAACCGAGACCACCGACGTGGACACCTCGGTCGATTCGGCCGACGAGTACCGGGCGATGCTGCACCGGCTCGTCAGCGACGACCTGCCGAGTCACGAAGCCCGGTTCAAGCAGCTGCTCAATGAGAACACGATCAACGAGATCGCCAACTTCCAGGCCCAACTCGCCCGCCAGCAGGAAGAGATCCGCGAACGCATCGACGTCATCAACGCCTCGCTGACCCACATCGATTACAACGTCGGCCGTTACATCGCGCTTGAACTGGCGACCAGCGAAGACGCGGAGGTCCGCGACTTTCGTCGCGACCTGCGCAACTGCACCGAGGGTTCGTTGATGGGCAGCGACGATCTGCACTACGCCGAGGCCAAGTTCCTCGAGGTGCGGGCGATCATCGAGCGGTTCCAGGGTCGCGATGGCGTCACCGAGATCGATCGCCGGTGGACCACGAAGGTCACCGATGTCCGCAACTGGTTCGTTTTCGCTGCGTCGGAGCGCTACCGCGAAGACGATGCCGAGCACGAGCACTACTCGGATTCGTCGGGCAAGTCCGGTGGCCATAAGGAGAAGCTGGCCTACACGGTGCTCGCCGCAAGCCTCGCCTACCAGTTCGGTCTGGAGTGGGGAGAAGTGCGCTCGAAGTCGTTCCGCTTCGTCGTGATCGACGAGGCGTTCGGCCGCGGCTCGGATGAATCGGCTCGCTACGGGCTGCAGCTGTTCGAGAAGCTCAAGCTGCAACTGCTGGTCGTCACCCCGCTGCAGAAGATCCGGGTGATCGAGCCATACGTCCGCAGTGTCGGCTTCGTACACAACAGCGGCGGACGAGAGTCCCGGTTGCGCAACCTGACGATCGAGCAGTACCAGGACGAAAAGCAGCGGCGACTCGCAGACGACCCGACCGAGTCATGACCGCACCTGGTTGGACCACCACATCCGACCTCCGCGTCCAGCTGGTGCGATTGTGGGATCAGGGACGAATGCTGCGCTCCATCGCAATCGATCAGGAGGGCGATGCACCCGACGAAGTGTTCCCGATGCGTATGCGGCTCAAGGGTCCGACATCGGCCGAACTCGGCACCCGCTTCGAAGACGTTCGGGCCTGGGTCAGCGGCCTGCAGGCGCTGCACCACGGACGCTTGGAGTCCAAGGCGGTCAATCATCGCCAACTCGGAGGCAACTCGATCCCGGTGGCCGTCTGGTTCGATTCGATCGACGCCGTGGCGGCGATGATCGGCAAGACGGCGCCAGTGCAGCGGTTCCGTTTGCTGGTCGACCAGACCGCAGCGCGGTTCCCGACGATGATGCCGCTGCTCGCTCGCCGCCCGCACGATGTGCTCGCCATCGCCGACGAATGGCCGCTGCTGCTCGACGTGGTGGAGTGGCTCGTCCGCCACCCACGACCCGGCATCTACCTGCGTCAGGTCGACGTTGCTGGCGTGCACACCAAGTTCATTGAGTTGCACGAACATCTGCTGGGGCCCATGCTCGATCTCGTCCTGCCGGAGTTCGCCATCGACCACAGTGTGCCGGGCCACCAATTCGTTCGTCGATACGGATTTCGCCAGCGCCCGCGCACGATTCGATTCCGCTCGCTGGATCCCGGACGGCGGCTGCACCCCAACGACATCGACATGCACTACTCGCTCACCGCCGCCGACCTCGGCCGGATCCCTGCGCCGGAGCGGCTCTTCATCACCGAGAACGAGATCAACTACCTCGCCTTTCCACCGGCAACCGGCGCGCTGGTCGCGTTCGGCGCCGGCTCCGGACTCGAGCACCTCGCCGACGTGCTATGGATTGCTGACGTGCCGGTGCACTACTGGGGCGACATCGACACACATGGGCTGGCCATTCTCGATCAGCTCCGCGGCTTCGTCCCCCATGCCGCATCACTGATGATGAACCACGAGACGCTGCACGAACATGAACTTTTCTGGGGGACCGAAGAGAAGCCGACTCGCCGCGACCTGACCCGGCTGACAGATCACGAGCAAGCGCTGTACGACGACCTTCGCGACAATCGGATTCGAGCCAACCTCCGCCTCGAGCAGGAACGGATTCGCTTCGGCTGGGTACGCCGCGAGGTCGACCGAGCGGTCACCCAGACGTGAGAGCGACCATCTTTCTGGGAGGACTCCGCCGTCACGCCGACGCACATGTTCAACTGGCGACGCATCTTGGATTGCGATAGCACCCGTGGAGCGCGCGGTGCGAACAGTGCGGAGGTACGTACTCCCGAGGAGGTAGACAACAGCTGCATGATTGAGCGCTGTGCCGGCGACAAGCTCGCTCGCGCGGCTCACGTCTCATCGCAACTCAGCCTGAATCCATGGGCATTGGCGCCGTTCGGTGCGGGTCGAGGTGCCGGCACGGGCCTCGAATATGCGCCGCGCGTTCTGTGTGCTATTCACGAAACTCGGGGCGGTTCAGATCGTCGACGCTGCCAGACCGCGTTGTTCCATGTGGTGACGGTAGAGCTCGATGTGCGCCCGCGTGGCGGTGAGCACCTCGAGCCCACAAGTGGCGGCCCAGTTGAAGAAGCTGCGCAGGTCGTGGCGGTAGGCGTCGAGGGTCTGGGCGCTCCAGCGGGCCAAGAACGCGGCGGCGGCGAGTTGAGCCTCGTCGAAGACACGGTCGTTGCCGGCGTGTTCGATCAAGACTTCGGTGCTGACGGTATGCATGACAACCTCCCAATAGGCGTGGAAGGAACCAGCGAACAACACCCGTCAACGCGGCGACAGTGGCACCCCTCCTTGGCGGTGCGGTGAGCGGAGACCGTGTTTGTTGGGTCGATGCACTCGAGTCGTCGGTGCTGGGCGCGAACCGCTCGTCGGGAATGCGAGAATGGTTCGGTGCGCAACGCTTCTGCGATCAGAGTTGACGGGCACCCGGTTGATCCGGCGCGTGTGGCTGAGATCTGCCAGCGCTACGGGATCGCAGAACTGGCGGTGTTCGGTTCGATCGCTCGTGGCGATGCCGGCCCCGACAGTGACGTCGACTTGGTCTACGTCCTCGCCCCGGGTGCTCGACTCGGTTTCGGAATCGACGATCTCGAAGACGAACTCGCTGGGCTGTTCGGCCGTGACGTCGATCTCGTGGCGAAAAAGGCGGTCCACCCCTTGCTGCGAAATGAGGTCGACGAGCTGACGACGACGCTGTATGCGGCGTGACCGTCTGTTGTTGACCGAGATCGTCGAGGCGGTCGAACGCATCATCGGCTTGACGGACGGACGGTCGTTCGTTGGATGACTTCGAGTCCGACCGGGATCGGCGAGATGCGTTGTTGTGGAACTTCACCGTGCTCGGCGAGGCCGTCGGCCAATTGTCCGACGCGACCAAAGACGCTCATCCCGGCATTGGTTGGATGGCGCCGGTCAGAATGCGGAACCGCATCGTGCATGGCTACTGGTCAATCGACCTCGATGTGCTCGTCACAACCGCCGCCGATGACCTGCCCGGCTTCGTGGACGGTGTCCGTGCCGTGCTCGCTCAAGTCTCCTCGGACGACGGCCGCCCATGAAAGTCGATCGAGTCTCGCTTGTCGCGGTAAAGCGCATCGCTAACAGCCAAGACCTGGTCAGCCGAATGAAGAACCGGCGTTCTGGGCGTGTGCCTACTCCGCGCCGAAACCGACCGCGAGGCTCGCCATGACCATGACCAAACCCTTCCACAGGACAGTCCGACCTCACGTAGACGGGAGTTACACGAGCGCTGGGCGCTGGGCGATGGTCCGTCACCCTGCGTACGCTGATCGACCGCACCGTTGGGTCCGTGCATATCTGATTCTTCAGGACGATCTTGTCGAGTATCTCGAGAGTGTCGAGCCTGCGGACGTGAACCTCGAGACGTATTCGCTGCGTGCCGCTGACCTTCTCATTCGCGCATGCATCGAGGTCGAGGCGAATCTCACCGCCATCCTGCGAGCGAACACACACACGAAGGTCGGCAGCCTAAACATGGATAGGGACTACTTCAAGGTGGAGAAGTCGCACTTCTTGTCGCAATTCAGCGTGCAGTTTCCGCATTGGGACGGATCGCACCGGACACGGCCGCCTTTCGGTGCGTGGGCGGACGGCTCGTATCAGCCGCTCGCTTGGTATCGCGCCTACAACGCCGTCAAGCACGACCCTGCCGAGCACCTGGTGAATGCAACATTCGGGCATCTCACCGATGCGTGGTGCGGCCTGGCGGTGTTGCTGACTGCGCAGTTCCTGTTTGAGGACTTTTCGCCACACGTCTTTCTCGTCGCTGAGGGCTACGGAAGCGTGTTCGACCCGGAGTACGAGCCTGCGATCGGATCGTTCCTTGGGGTCAAACTACCAGCCAACGTTCCGGAGCCAGAGCGCTACGAGTTCACGTGGAGTGCGATTCGGGATCAGGCGAATCCGTTCGTCAAGTACGACTTCGACAGGATTTGACGCCGGGCGAGCGGTGCGGGACGCACCAGGACTTCAGCCGCACATCGCTCGGGGAGCGATGCTGGTGCCGACACCGAGCCGCCCCCTGAAGCCAACGATTGTGCCCGTCCTCGATGTGTTATTACAGGGACACAGAACATCAGCGCAGAACTACGCCGCGCGAACATCGAGCGAGACGCACCGAACTCGCATCTGGCGCCCCCTCAGAGCCGTCGATCCGGGATCGAAACCACGATCCCGACGTGGTGAAGTGTTTCACGCCGACCCACGGTGCCTCCAAGCACTTCACGGACCGGTCAGCGGCCAGGCAATCGACGAGCATGAGGCCTACCGGAGGTCGTCCTGCTCATTGTGCGCCGAGGTGGTGGAGCTGGAGCGTCGGAGCGCCTTCGGCTTCTGCGAGGGCGAGGTCGACCACGGCCACGAATCGCCACTCGCCATCGCCGGCCGGGTCGACGAGTTGCTGCGTGATCACCCAACGGCCGGGTTCCTCGACCAGTGTGAAGTGGGCCGCTGAACGTGCGTCGGCATCGATGCCGATGCTTGCGTACTCTGCCCAGTAGGGGAGCATCGCGTCGGTGAGCTGTGACTCGCTCCATCCGGTCCGGGTGACGAGAATAGGGTGCGAGCGAGCGGCCAGCAGCTCGACCCAGCCGAACGCGGCAGTGCGGACTGCTGTCCGCCATGCAGC
>JANPOJ010000081.1:0-5472 GCA_031427935.1 Ilumatobacteraceae bacterium
GTCGGTCTGCTGGGTGTCGGACGGCGAGACCGAGTGGGTCACGCCCGACAGGCCGCCGATGGTGAACTCGACGATCAGACCGATCGCGAACATCATCGCCGTCGTGAAGCGCAGCTTGCCGCCCCACATGGTCAGCGTCCAGTTGACGATCTTCACGCCGGTGGGGATGGCGATCAACATCGTGCTGACCGAGAACACCGCAACGCTGACCGGGCCGAGACCGCTGGCGAACATGTGGTGGGCCCACACGCCCCACCCGACGAAGCCGATGGCCGCGCCGGAGAAGACCACGAACTTGTAGCCGAACAGCGGTTTGCGACTGAACACCGGCAGCACTTCGCTGACGATGCCGAAGCTGGGTAAGACGAGGATGTAGACCTCCGGATGCCCGAAAATCCAAAACAGGTGCTGCCACAACAAGGGGTCGGCGCCGGCATCGACGTTGAAGAACTGGGCGCCGAAGTTGCGTTGGAACATCAACAGGAACAACGCCACGGTGATGACCGGGATGGCGAAGACCAGCAGGAACTGCACGACCAAGATCATCCACGTGAAGATCGGCATCTTCATCAGGCTCATGCCAGGCGCACGCATGTTGAGGATGGTGACGATCAGGTTGAGCGCACCGGTCAGCGAGGCGATACCGGTGATCTGCAACCCGAGTGACCAGAAGTCGACACCGTGGGTCGGCGAGAACAGCGCGTTGGCATTCGGCTGGTACATGAACCACCCGCCGTCTGCTGCACCACCGAGGAACCACGAGGTGTTCAAGAAGATGCCGCCGAACAGGAAGCACCAGAAACCAAACGCGTTGAGTCGTGGGAAGGCAACGTCGCGCGCTCCAATCTGCAGCGGCACGAAGTAGTTGGCCCACGCTGCCGCCATGGGCATGACGAACAAGAAGATCATCGTCGTGGCGTGCATCGTGAACATCTGGTTGTAGAGGCTGGCGCTCAGCACGGTGTTGTCGGGGGCGGCGAGTTGTGTGCGGATGAGCAGGGCCTCGACACCACCGACGACGAAGAAGAACATCGCCGCACCGCCGTACATGATGCCGATCTTCTTGTGGTCGACGGTGAACAGCCACGAGCGCCAGCCGGTGGTGGTAACCGGGCGACGGAACACACCGTACGACGACGAGGGAGTGACGAATTGCGGGAGGTCGCCGCCCGCCAGGGCGGGGACTGTGGAGGGTCGTTCGATGATTGCCATCTGGGATCTTCCTTACTTCCGCTCGAGCAGGTAGGCCACGATCTGGTCGATCTGGTCGTCGGTCAGGTTGAGATTGGGCATGCCGCGGTACTTCCCACCGTTCTGGGTCTTCTGCTCTTCACTGGAGTACATCGGCTTCTTGGCCGGCGCATTGCGGATCCACTCCCGCAACTCGGCTTCGTTGAAGCACTCCGGGGTGACACCTTTCAGATAGAGCGCGCCGAACGCCTCCGGGCTGGCGTCGTGCAGGGTCTTGCGACAGGCATCGGTCAGCAGGTCCCACGTGGCCCCGGCAAACGTCGTACGCGACATCAGATGAGTCAGGTTGGGCGCGTTCCCGGAGACGACGTAGAGGTCGGGGAAGGCGATGACCGGCTTCTCGGAGTTCGTGCCATCGGCGTTCTCCTCCATCAACCCGTTGACCTGGTGGCAGCGCGAGCACTGGGTGCGGAACGTGTCTTCACCCTGCAGGCCCGCGTCGTCGGTCGGTTTGTCGGCGGGCTTCAGCTGGTCGCCGACCCAGGTGGCGAAGTCAGCACTGGTGAGACCGACCGCGTCCATGCGCATTCGGGCATGGCTGAGCCCACAGAACTCGGTGCACTGGCCTGCGTAGATGCCCGGGTGATCGGCCTCCATGCGCAGCGGGTGGATGCGGCCCGGCACTGCATCGCGCTTGCCGTTGAGCTTCGGGATCCAGTACGAGTGGATGACGTCGTTGCTGGTGATGCGCAGCAGCACGTGCGCCTTGACCGGCAGCACGAGCTCGCCGCTGGTGACGAGCGGTTCGGCGATGTCGACATCGCCGCACTTCTGCACCGGATACTCGTACTCCCACCACCACTGCTGGCCGGTGACGTTGACGACGCATTGGGTGTCGCTGGACTTGGCGAGCGAGAACACCGTGCTGACCGTCGGAATGCCGACACCGATCAGGATCAACGCCGGCAAGATGGTGAGGGCGATCTCGAGAGCCGGCTTGCCGTGGGTCTGCTTCGGCATCTCTTGGCCGCGATCTCGGTAGCGGATCACCACGAAGATGATGACGGCGAAGACGATGACCCCGACGATCCCGGCGACGATGAACACAGGCAATTGCAGGTTCTGGATCCGTTGGGCGTTCTCGCCGGCTGGCTGGAACGTGTCTTGAGGGGCGTTGCGAGCACAGCCGCCGAGCAACGCCGCCGCAGCGATGACGGCCAGGCCCATGGCCGATCGCTGTTTCACATTTCGCACGGTACTCACTGACTGGTGCACTCCGCTCATCTCTCAGGGGACCTTGATCTCGATCTCAGCGCCGTCGACACCGGGCACGGTGAACGAGTACGGCTGTGAGCTGGCGATCGACGGCTTGGGCAACAGGAACGAGAGGAACTGGCTGCCATCTTTCTCACGCACCAGGGTCGTGCAGGCCTTCGGCCGGGTCTTGACCGGAGTGCCGTTGACATCTTTTTCGAACTCGCCCATGTTGACGGTGAGCCGTCGCTTCACGGAGTCGTGGTTCTTGAAGATGACGTTGACGATGTTGCCGCGAGACACGGTGACCGGATTCTGATTGCCGGGCAGGGCGAGCTCGTGGGCCGTGAGCTTGCCGCCTTCGAGCGTGATGGTGATCCCGATGCTGGCCTTCGACGCCACCGCCTGCGAGCCCTTCTCGTCGATCTCCGCCTGGTCTCCAGTGCCCTCTTCGGCCAACGCGCATGCAGCGCCGTTGTCGGACTGCGTGGTCGGATGCGGATCGATCGTGCGCTGACCATCGACGGCCATCACGGCACCGGTGCTGACCAGACCGAGCACGGCGATGGCGCACACACCCGTGACCACACCCTTGTTCAGGCTCGGCCTCGACGCGAACAAGAAGCCGCCGAACAGCACCAGGGCGCCGGCCACGATGAACACGACCGGGCCGCCAGTCTTGTCGATCCACAACATGATGCGCGAGAACGAGTAGATCACGGCGGCGAGGCCTGCGGCCGCCAGCACCGGGAACTCGATGGGGTGGAGCATGCGCTTGCGCAGCCCGGCGTTGTAGGCCGGATCGGCCGACGCTCGCTCACTCCAGCCATGGACCATCCACTCGACCGCAGCGGCCAGCAGCAGCGCGACGCCGGCCTTGAACACGATCGGCTTGGAGACCGCGCCGACGGCAATGGCGCCGACCGCCACTGCGGTCAGGGCCGGCCACATGCTGCGCTCGGCGGGAGGCTGCGCGGCCGGTGACTGCGTCGTGGCGTTGTCGGACATCGCCGACACGTTGCCGTCGTGGGCGTAGTAGTTGATGCCGAACAGCAGCGCGAACGCCAGTGCCGCACTCAGGAGGCCGATGACGCCTAGCCAGCCGTCGGCACCGCCCTTGGAGACGCCGAAGACCACGGCGGCGACGATCGACAAGACCGTGGCCCCGAGGAACAGTTTGGATCCAGTGGTGAACATTCGTGCCCCTCGCCTACTTCGTCACGTACACCACGAACCACAGCGCGAAGAACACCGCGCCGAGGAAGTGCCAATACAACGCATGGGCCGACACGATCTCACGATCCGTCGTACGACCGCCCATGTACCGAAACGCCGTGATCGCACTGAACCCGATCCCGATGATCAACAGCGCCAGGAACGTGCCGGTGACCGCGTAGAACATCGAGTTGAACGCGGTGGGATCCGTGCCGCCGACCGGCAACTTCATCCGGGCGTAGATGTACGCCTGGGCGTTGACCACGGCCAGCCCGATGATGCCGACGAGGCTGAGCGCCATCACCGTGTGGCTGCGGGCGTCGCGCCGCGCCGCGTACACGGCCCACTGGGCGAACACGAAGATGGGGACGAACGCCAGCAACATGGTGTTGGCGGGCACCATCGGCACCTTGATGCCCTTGGGTACCCAGCGACCATCGACGACGTCGAGCGCTTCGGTGCGGAAGCGCATCCACAGCGCCAACATCGCGCCGACGAGGGAGCCGGCGGCAACGCAACCGAGCGCGGTGCCGACGAACATCTGCCGTCGTGGGGCAGGTGCTGCGGCGGATGGCAGAGCGAGCATCAGCGGTCTCTCCGTGGCTTCAGGTCGAGCAGGGGTTCGGCGGATGCAACGGTGTGCACGTCGGCGAAGTTGGCAAAGGGTGCGGGCGACGACGTGGCCCATTCCAGCGTCTGGCCGTCCCACGGGTCGTCACCGGCGTGGGCGCCCTTGGTGAACGACCGCAGCGCCAGCCCGGCGAAGGCCAGCACCGTGACGAACATCAGCACGTGACCAGCGGCGGACAACCCGTTCCACAGGTTCTGCGGGCCGGAGTAGTCGAACTCGGTGACATTGCCCGGCTGCTTGGCGAAACCGGCGATCAGGTACGGCAGTGAGGCCAGCACGGTGGCGATGAAGCCGAGGGCGGCGAGTGGCAGCACCTGCTGGTCGGGGAGCACCCGGCCCCACAGCTTCGGGCCCCAATACGTGATGGCCCCGAGTGCACTGAGCACCGCGCCGTAGACGACGTACAGCCACACACCCTCTTCGAACACGGTGCCGGCAAGTTGGGCATCGCCGATGTTGTAGATCGCGTTGGCGACGATCCCGACAAAGACCATGAGCGCGCCCAGCAGGGCGAACACCAGCGGTGCCGTGATCCGCGGTCGGCCACTGCGCAGCGCGAGCGCCCCGAGCGCGATGACGATGAAGCCACCGAGCACCGGCAACAGGTTGAAGAACGCGTATGGCACCACCTCGCTGAGCCAGTTCCCGAACGACATGTGGCTGACGTTGCGAGCTACTGCCGCAGGTTGCTGCAGCAGGCCACCCAACGCCGCCGTGAGCCCGACCAGACCGATTCCCGTGAAGATCACGCCGCGCATCGCCAGTTTGCGGCCACTGGCAACGGCAATGACCTCGGCGGCGAACCCGAACACCGGCATGGCGTAGACGAAGGTGGCCGGCTGGGTGAATCCGAAGCCGATCCAACTGTCGATCGCCCTGTTGCCGCCGAAGCCGACCCGGCCGTATCGATAGTCGATGTAGTTGTAGATCAGCGCGCCGATCACCGCCGGGAGCAGCACCAGCAGGCCGAGGGCGCCGATCAGTGCCGACCAGGAGAACATCGGGACCCGACGCATGTTCATGCCCGGGGCTCGTGTGGTCAGCACAGTGGTCGCCAGTGAGCCCGCCGCGGCCAGCAGGCCGAGCAGCACGACGATGTGGCTGACCAGGAACAGGCCGACGAACTTGGAGTTGCCGCCGCCGGGACCCCCGTTCGAGGCGATCGAGATGATCACCAGCAC
>JANPOJ010000082.1:0-12216 GCA_031427935.1 Ilumatobacteraceae bacterium
GGGACCTGGCGGTCGATCCACAGTTGAGCCACATCGGGACGGATGATCCGAAACGATGTCGTCGCATCGTGCACACCGTGCAAGCCAATGACCCGCCGGGCCAACATGTTGGCGGTACGGCTGACGATCGAACGCAGCGCAGACGTGCCGGGGGAGGCGCCACCTCGCACCCACCGTGACCCGATCGTGACGCCGCTGCGCCGCGCCACGAACGCGCGCACCAGGTCGGTGATCTGGCGGGCGTCATGATGACCATCGGGGTCGAGGGTGACGAAGAAGTCGCGCCCGCCGGCTCGCAGCAGGTACCCGAAACCCGCCAGCTGCGAGCGGCCGAGCCCGAGATGCGACCCGGTCAGCACGTCGAGCTTGATGCCCAGCCTGGCGGCCTCGTCGGTGGCGATCGCGGCGGTGTTGTCGGGGCTCGAATCGTCGACCAGCAACACGTCGATCTCGATGCCCGAGCGACGCAGAACCGACGCCGCCTCCTCGACCTCTGCCAGCACAGGACCGACCGAGGCACCACTGTTGTAGGTCGCGAGCACGACGGTGCCGCGCAGTTCTGGCATCCGGGCAAGGTACCACCGCCTCGCAACAGATGTCCGGCGGCCCGGTTCACGGTCTCTTGCGCCGCGGTCCTGCTAGTCTCGCCCTGCCGTGAAATGGGTCCCGTGAGGCCCATACGGGAGGAGCAAAATCGTGTGGTTCATCGATCTGGGTGCCAGTCTGCGCGCCCGACCTGGTGCTGTGAATGGGCCGTGGCGCCCAGATCCGGCTCTCGGGTTCCAATCTTCCAATAATCATTCACTATGCTGCATGAACATGCAGCCGACCGTTCCAGTGATTGCGGTGAGCCGGTGATTCGGGAAGCAGCCCTCGTGCTGGCCGACGGCAGCATGTTCGAAGGCGAGTTGTTCGGCGCCGACCCGCCTGGCGGGATCGCCAGCGGCGAGGTGGTCTTCAACACGGTGATGAGCGGCTACCAGGAGGTCATCACCGACCCCTCGTACGCAGGTCAGATCATCACGTTCACGTATCCGCACATCGGCAACTACGGCACCAATCAGGCCGACCTCGAATCGGAGCGACCGTTCTGTCGGGGGGTCATCGTGCGCGAGATGGCTCGCCGGCACAGCAATCACCGAGCGGAGGAGTCGCTCGATGCGATGTTGCGTGTCCACGGCATCAGCGGCATCGGTGGGATCGACACGCGGCGATTGACGCGGATCCTGCGCGAGACGGGGGCGATGGCCGGGGCATTCGGGACCGCAGAGATGTCTGCGCTGCACGCCGCCGCGGCCATCGAGCCGGGCACCGATGGTATCGATCTCGTTGCCGACGTCACGTGTGCGGCGCCCTACAGCGCGGGATCTGCCGCCGATGGTGCTCGTCGGATCGTGGCGTTCGACTTCGGCATCAAACGCACGATGGTGCGCCACCTCGCCGGGCTCGGCGTCGTCGATGTCGTCCCGGCGACCACGACTTCTGCGGAGGTGCTGGCCCGACAACCCGATGGCGTGTTCCTGTCGAACGGTCCTGGCGACCCGGCAATGGTCGGATATGCGGTCGAGACCATCGCCGAACTGCTCGGTGAGGTGCCCATCTTCGGCATCTGCCTGGGTCACCAACTGCTCAGTCGGGCGCTCGGTGGCGAGACGTTCAAACTTCCATTCGGTCATCACGGCGGCAACCATCCCGTGCGGCACGAAGCATCGGGCCACATCGAGATCACGAGCCAGAACCACAACTTCTGCGTCGATGCGGCGAGTCTCGACGGCAAGGCCGAGGTGACACACCTCAACCTCAACGACCAGACCAACGAAGGCATGCGGGTGCTGGGGGCGCCGGCATTCAGCGTGCAGTACCACCCCGAGGCCGGACCCGGTCCGCACGACTCGAGGTACCTGTTCGACATGTTCGCCGAGCTGATGGACGCGAGGTCCTGATGCCCAAGCGCACCGACATCCACTCGATCCTGGTCATCGGTTCCGGTCCGATCGTGATCGGCCAGGCCTGCGAGTTCGACTACTCCGGCACGCAGGCGTGCCGCGTGCTGCGCGAGGAGGGCTACCGGGTCATCCTCGTCAACTCGAATCCGGCCACCATCATGACCGATCCCGACTTCGCAGACGCGACGTACATCGAGCCGATCACGCCTGATGTCGTCGCCAAGATCATCGAACGCGAGCGGCCGGACGCGGTGCTGCCGACGCTCGGCGGGCAGACCGGTCTCAACACGGCGATGGCACTGTACGAACGCGGGATCATCGGCGTGCCGGGCACGCCCGAGATGATCGGCGCCAACGCAGAGGCGATCGCCACTGCGGAGGATCGTGACCGGTTCAAGCAGGCGATGATCGAGATCGGGCTCTCCGTCCCCATCAGCGGCATTGCCCGCACCCTGGGCGAGGCACGAGACGTCGTCGCGCACATCGGGCTGCCCATCATCATCCGTCCGGCATACATCCTCGGCGGGCGTGGTACGGGGATCGCCTCCACCCTGGCGGAGTTCGAGGTGCGGGCGGCGGAAGGCCTCGCCGCCAGCCCGATCAGCGAGATCCTGATCGAGAAGAGCATCGCCGGTTGGAAGGAGTACGAGCTCGAGGTCATGCGCGATCGCGCCGACAACTGCGTGATCATCTGCTCGATCGAGAACGTCGACCCGATGGGCGTGCACACGGGCGACTCGATCACGGTCGCGCCGGCGCAAACGCTCAGCGATGTCGAGTACCAGCAGATGCGCGACGCCGCGTTCGCCTGCATTCGTCGGGTCGGCGTCGAGACCGGCGGTAGCAACGTGCAGTTCGCGGTGAATCCGGAGACGGGCGAGCAGGTGGTGATCGAAATGAACCCGAGGGTGTCTCGCTCGTCGGCGCTGGCCTCGAAGGCCACGGGCTTCCCGATCGCCAAGATCGCCGCCAAGCTGGCGGTTGGCTACACCCTCGATGAGATCTCCAACGACATCACCAAGGCCACGCCGGCCAGCTTCGAGCCGAGCATCGACTACGTGGTCACGAAGATTCCGCGGTGGGCGTTCGAGAAGCTGCCCGGGTCGTCGGGGATCCTCGGCACGCAGATGCAGTCGGTCGGCGAGGTGATGGCCATCGGTCGCACATTCACCGAGAGCCTGCAGAAGGGTCTTCGCTCGTTGGAGCAAGGTCGGTTGGGTCTGGGTTGCGACCCGGCCGAAGCAGAGTTGGCCGATTTCGGCGACAAGGAACTGCTGGCGATGATCGCCATACCGACACCGGACCGGATCTTTCAGGTCGGTGAGCTGCTGCGCCGCGGTGTCGCGATCGAGGCCATCTACGAGGCATGTCGCATCGATGCGTGGTTCCTCGACCAGATGTTGCAGATCGTCGAGGAGCGCCAGGCGCTGGCCGAGCTCGATCACGCCGAGATGTCACCCCGGCAGTGGCGACGCGCCAAGCAGATGGGGTTCAGCGACGGCCAGCTCGCCCATCTGTGGGGGACCGACGAGCTCAGCGTGCGGGCCGTGCGCGAGGCGGTGGGCGTGATCCCGACCTACAAGACGGTCGACACGTGCGCGGCCGAGTTTGCCGCCGAGACGCCCTACCACTACTCGACCTACGAGGACGAGAACGAGGTTCGTACATCAGATCGGCCGCGAGTCGTGATCTTGGGCAGCGGGCCGAACCGCATCGGACAGGGCATCGAATTCGACTACTGCTGCGTGCACGCTTCGTTTGCGCTGCGCGAGGCCGGGTACGAGACGGTGATGATCAACTGCAACCCCGAGACCGTCAGCACCGACTACGACACGAGTGATCGTCTCTACTTCGAGCCACTGACGCGCGAGGACGTGCTGAACGTGATCGCCGCCGAAACCCTGGCCAGTGGCGGCACACCGCCCCGCGTGATCGTGTCACTCGGCGGGCAGACGCCGCTGAAGCTGTCAGGCGTCTTGCCACAAGACCTGATCGCCGGAACGTCGCCGGCGTCGATCGACCTCGCCGAGGATCGACAGAAGTGGAGCACTCTGTGTCACGAGCTGCGGATACCGCAGCCACCAGGTGGGACAGCGGCCGATCTGGAGCAGGCCCTCGGCATCGCCGAGCGGATCGGCTTTCCCGTGCTCGTACGTCCCAGCTACGTCCTCGGCGGCCGGGCCATGCAGATCGTGCACGACACCGACCACCTGGCCCGGGCGATGGCCGAGCTCGCCGGGTTCGGTTCGCTCGGGCGAGAGGGTGGTTTGTCCGCCGAGCGTCCGGTGTTGGTCGACCGGTTCCTCGAGGACGCGACCGAGGTCGATGTCGACGCCATCCGCGACCACACCGGTGAAGTCCTGATCGGTGGCGTCATGGAGCACGTCGAAGAGGCAGGGGTCCACAGCGGGGACTCCGCTTGCGCCATCCCGCCGCAGACCCTTCCATCGTGGGTCGTCGAGGTCATCGAGTCGTACACGACCTCGATCGCCAAGGCGCTCGACGTGCGCGGTCTGATCAACGTGCAGTACGCGGTGCTCGGCACGACGGTGTATGTGATCGAGGCAAACCCCCGAGCCAGTCGAACCGTGCCCTTCGTGGCCAAGGCAACCGGTGTTCCGCTGGCGAAGGTGGCCAGCCGGGTGATGCTCGGCGCCACACTGGCCGAACTGCGCGCCGAAGGAGTGCTGCGGCCGCCATCGACCAACGGTCATGTTTCGATCAAAGAGGCAGTACTGCCGTTCAACCGCTTCCCCGAAGTCGATCCTGCCCTCGGCCCGGAGATGCGCTCGACCGGGGAGGTGATGGGGATCGACACGACGTTCGGTCTCGCCTTCTACAAGGCGGAGCTCGCCGCCGGAACCGTGTTGCCAACCGAGGGCACCGTCTTCTTGTCGCTCGCCGATGGAGACAAACCCGCCGGGATCGTCGTGGCCCGTCGTCTGCGCGAGCTCGGGTTGGGGATCGCCGCGACGACGGGAACTGCTGACTACCTCGCCAGCTTCGGTGTCGGTGTCGATGCCGTCGTCGGAAAGGTCTCCGACGGTCACGGCATCAATGCGGTGAACCTGATCGCCAGCGGTGACATCGCGTTCGTCGTCAACACCCCGCAAGGTCAAGGTGGCGGCGCCCGTAGCGACGGTGAGAAGATCCGCAAGGCGGCGATCACCCACCGCGTCAGTTCGGTGACCACCGTCGAGGCCGCGCTTGCGGCCGTGCAAGGAATGGCCGAGCACGTCGGTCATGCCCTCTCCGTACGATCGCTCCAGGAATATCACGCGTGACGGACTTGCGTACTCGGGTTGGGTCCGTGGATCTCCCGAATCCGGTGATGACGGCGTCGGGGACCGCGGGCCATGGCGCGGAGTTCCATTCCTTCTTCGACCTTGGCGAGCTCGGTGCGCACGTGGTCAAGTCGCTCGCTGCGTTCGAGTGGGCGGGCAACCCGCCCCCTCGCGTGCATCCGGCCGGCGTTGGCATGATCAACGCGGTCGGGCTGCAGGGGCCGGGTGTGATCGCCTGGCTGGCGGATGAGCTGCCCTCATTGACCGCGACCGGCGCTCGGGTGGTGGCCAGCATTTGGGGGCGCACCGTCGACGAGTACCGCCGCGCGGCCGAACTGCTGGCCGATGCGCCGGCCAATGTGGTGGCGATCGAGGTCAACCTCTCGTGCCCCAACCTGGAGGGACGTCGAGGCATCTTCGCCCACGACCCCGACTTGTCGGCCGCCGTGATCGAGGCAACAGCGGGATGTAGGCGGCCTCGCTGGGCCAAACTCAGCGCCAACACCGATCGCGTGGTCGAGGTTGCTGCGGCTGTCCAGCAGGCGGGCGCCGAGGCAGTCACGCTGATCAACACGCTGCTCGGGATGGTCATCGATCCAACGTCTCGCATGCCGGCGCTCGGCGCTGGCGGCGGTGGTTACAGCGGCAGGCCCGTGCATCCCGTTGCCGTACGAACGGTCTTCGACGTGCACGCGGCCCTTCCTGACCTGGTCATCATCGGCGTCGGGGGAGTCTCCACCGGTTGGGATGCCGTCGAACTGATCCTCGCCGGAGCCAGTGCGGTGCAGGTCGGAACCGCCAACTTCGCCGACCCGCGTACGCCTGTGCAGGTGCTCGCTGCTCTTGCCGAGTGGTGCGACCGACGCGGTGTGACCGCGGTCTCGGATCTCGTCGGCAGCGCTCATTGACCGAATGACGCGCATGAATGCGTGGTCAGGACTAGGGTTTTCGTTATGGCTACACCTCCTCAACTCACGCCCGAACAACGCACGGCTGCTCTGGCAAAGGCCGCAGAGGCGCGCGCTGCTCGCGCTGAACTGAAGAACCAACTGAAGAATGGCTCGATGACGATTCAAGAAGCACTCGCTTCTACGACCGCGACCGTCGGCAAACTCAAAGTGGTTTCGATGCTCGAATCGCTCCCGGGGGTCGGCAAGGTCAAGGCTCGCAAGATCATGGAAGACATCGGCATCGCCGACAACCGCCGCGTGCAAGGGCTGGGTGCGGTCCAAAAGCAGTCATTGCTCGATCAACTCGGCAAGTGAGGCCATGGCGGCCAGCGACGGCACCGCCGACCCACTCATCATCGTCATCTCCGGCCCCGGTGGGGTAGGCAAAGGGACGATTGTCAAGGCGCTCGTGGAGCGCGACCCCAACCTGTGGTTGAGCAGGTCGTGGACAACGCGACAGCAACGACCGGGCGAGCCGGACACTGCGTACGTCTTCACCAGCCACGACGGATTCGAAAAACGAATCGCAGGTGGCGGGTTTCTGGAGTGGACCACATTCCTCGACAACTACTACGGGACCCCCACGCCTGACCTGACGGATGGGCGCGATGTGGTGCTCGAGATCGAGGTCGATGGCGCTAGTCAGGTGAAGGGTCTTCACGACGAGGCGATCCTGATCTTCGTGCTGCCGCCGTCTCGAGACGAGCAGCAACGGCGTCTGCGTGGGCGCGGCGACCCCGAGGATCTCGTCGACCAACGGCTGCGCAAGGCACTCGACGAGGAGCCGGTCGGCTTGGCCATGGCAGATCACGTCGTCGTCAACGACAACCTCGAGCGCACGGTCGACGAGATGTTGACCATCATCGAGCAGCATCGGAAGGTGTGAGAGCCGCCAGGTTGGGGTCTCGCCGCTGTACACTGACAAACCGCTTCAGGAGGCTGAACTATGGCTCGCGCCCACGACACGATGATGAACCCGCCGATCGAGGATTTGCTCGACACGGTCGACTCCAAGTTCAGCTTGGTCACGCTTGCCGCCCGACGGGCGCGGCAGATCAACTCCTACTTCAACCAGCTCGGTGACGGTCTCGGCCACATGGTTCCGCCCCAGGTCAGCTCGGTCGCGCGTAAGCCGCTGAGCATCGGGTTCGAGGAGATCGCTGCTCACAAGATCGTGCGCGTCGAGTTGCCGGAGCCGGAAGCAGAGTCCACGGGCGACGACGCAGCCACCGACACTGTCGCCTGATCAAACATCGGCACCATCTCGATGTTGGCAGGCAAGCGTGTCGTTCTCGGTGTGACCGGGGGCATCGCTGCGTACAAGGCCGTCGAGATCTGTCGTCGACTGGTCGATGCCGGCGCTCACGTCATCCCCGTCATGACCAAGGGCGCGGAGCACTTCTTGGGCATCACCACGTTGTCCGCGCTGGCCAGCGAGCCGGTACAACGCAGCCTGTGGGATGAGGCCAGCCCCATTCCCCACACCGCGCTCGGTCAGACCGCTGACCTGATCCTCGTCGTTCCGGCGACTGCTCGCCTGATCGGCGCGTACGCGGGAGGATTGTCGACCGACCTGTTGACGAATGTCCTGCTGGCCACGCGCGCTCCGGTCATCGTCTGCCCGGCCATGCACACCGAGATGTGGGAACACCCCGCCGTCGCAGACAACATCGCCACGTTGCGTCGGCGTGGCGTGCACGTCGTGGAGCCCGACGATGGTCGCCTGGCCGGCGGGGATTCGGGCGCAGGGCGCCTGGCTGCGCCGGAACGGATCATGGCCGAGGTCGAACGCGTGCTCGGCGATGGCACGCTCGACGGGGTACACGTCGTCGTGACCGCTGGTGGGACGCGCGAGCCGATCGACGCCGTGCGTGTCATTGCCAATCGCAGCAGTGGCAAGCAGGGCTATGCGGTTGCGGCCGAGGCGCTGGCCCTCGGCGCGCGTGTCACCTTGGTGTCGACGGTCGACCTGCCGACACCGATCGGCGCGACACTCCAGGCGGTCGAGACCGCCGCCGAGATGCAGGCGGCGGTGGAAGCCTTGGCATCGACCGCCGATGTGGTCGTGATGGCCGCCGCGGTTGCCGATTTCCGGCCGAAGGTCACCGAGGTGGGCAAGATCAAGAAAGACAGCGGCGTTCCCGAGATCGTGCTCGAACCAACGCCCGACATCCTCGCCGGGCTCGGTGCCAGCAAGCGTCCGGGCCAGATCCTCGTTGGCTTCGCTGCCGAGACCAGCGATCTCATCATCAACGCCCAGGCCAAGTTGCGACGCAAGAACCTCGACCTCGTCGTCGCCAATGACGTCAGCGCCCCGAACGTCGGCTTTCAGCACGACACCAATGCGGTCACGTTGCTGCGTCACGACGGCGTCAGCACGACGGTGGCCCTCACGGACAAGCGTTCGGTCGCCAGAGCGATACTCGAATGTGTCGCTGATCTTCGATCTGGTGTAAGTAGAAGCGACTCAACTCGACCCACAATCTCAAACCCAAGCGATTCAGGAGCAGCTCAGTGAGCAACTACACGTTCACCTCGGAAAGCGTCACCGAGGGCCACCCCGACAAGATGGCCGACCAGGTCAGCGACGCGGTGCTCGACGCCATCCTCACCGAGGACCCGAACGGTCGCGTGGCCTGCGAGACGTTGCTCACCACCGGCCTGTGCGTCGTCGCCGGCGAGATCACGACGAATGCCTATGTCGACATCCCGAAGCTGGCCCGAGAGGTCATCAACGGCATCGGCTACGACAACGCCCTGTACGGCTTCGACGGAAACACCTGCGGTGTGATCGTGTCGATCGACGAGCAGAGCGGTGACATCGCCCAGGGTGTCGACATGAGTGAGGAGTTGCGTGGTGGCCGCAGCGGTGAAGACATCATCAACGCTCAGGGCGCCGGTGATCAGGGGATGATGTTCGGCTACGCATGCGACGACACCCCCGACCTCATGCCGCTGCCGATCTGGCTGGCGCACCGCATGGCCGAGAAGCTCAGCGACGTTCGCAAGGCCGGCGCCGTGCCGTACCTGCGGCCCGACGGCAAGACTCAGGTGACATTCGAGTACGACAATGCCGGCAAGCCGATCCGCCTCGTCACCGCATTGATCTCGACACAGCACCAAGACGGTGTCGACCGCGACACCGTGATTCGCCCCGACCTCATCGAGCAGGTCATCCGTCCGGTCGTGCCGGCCCAGTTCGCCGACGATGACTACAACGTGTACATCAACCCCACCGGCAAGTTCGTGATCGGTGGGCCACACGGCGACACCGGCCTGACCGGTCGCAAGATCATCGTCGACACCTACGGCGGCATGGGTCGTCACGGCGGCGGTGCGTTCAGCGGCAAGGACCCGTCGAAGGTCGACCGTTCGGCTGCGTACGCAGCGCGTTGGGTGGCGAAGCACGTCGTTGCTTCGGGCGCAGCAACGCGGTGCGAGGTGCAGGTGGCCTATGCCATCGGCATGGCCCACCCCATGAGCATCCTCGTCGAGACGTTCGGGACCAACACGGTCGACAACGACAAGATCGTCGCTGCGGTCAAGGATGTCTTCGACCTTCGCCCGGCAGCCATCGTGCGCGACCTCGACCTGAAGCGGCCGATCTACCGCAAGACCGCTGCCTATGGTCACTTCGGCCGGGCGCTGCCCGAGTTCACGTGGGAAGCAGTCAGCAAGCTCGCCGACTACAAGAGCGCTGTCGGTCTGTAATCCTCTAGCGTCGCCGGGCAATGGACCCGTCGTCGCCGCTGGTCGCCCGCGTCGTGCCCGACGTGACCGGGCTCGACAAACAGTTCGACTACCTCGTTCCCGAGGCCATGCTGGCGCGCATTGCAGTGGGGTCGATGGTGCGTGCGTCGCTGCACGGGCGTTGGGTCGGCGGCTGGGTTGCCGCGCTCGGTCCGCCGGATGGGACGGTCGCCGTCGACCGGCTCAAGCCATTGGCAAAGTGGTCGGGCATCGGCCCGTCGGCCGAGATCATCGAGTTGGCCCGATGGGCGTCGGTGCGGTGGGGTGCGGGCAGGCTGCGTCCGTTCATGGTGGCGGCCAGTCCACCTGGAATGGTGGGTTCGTTGCCGTTGCCGCCGCCCAATCGTGCAGGAGTACGCGACGACGGTTCGTTGCCTCGACTGATTCGTCTGCCACCGTCGTGCGATCACCTGTCTGTGCTCGTCGAGGCGTTGGCTCGTGGCCCGGCACTGGTGATCCATCCCGCAGTCGACGAGGCTCGCCGCTTGGGTGCCCGGCTTCGCCAGTCGGGCTACTCCGTCGCAGTCCATCCCGATCAGTGGGCCCGCGCCGCAGCCGGTGTCGACGTCGTGATCGGTGGACGGAGCGCGATCTGGTCGCCGTGCCTTGGGATGCGCACGATCGTCGTGCTCGACGAACACGACGAGGCGTTGCAGGAGGAGCGATCGCCGACGTGGCACGCCCGAGATGTGGGCATCGAGCGTGCCCGGCGTGCAGGGGTCCACTGCGTGCTGGTCTCACCGTGCCCATCGGCCACTGCCTTGCAATGGGCGAAGGACTCCGTCAGACGGCCATCAGTCGCTGAAGAGCGCGACGGATGGCCGATCCTCGAAGTCGTCGATCGCACACGGGAGGAACCTTGGAAGCGATCGCTGCTGACGTCGCCGTTGATCCAGCACCTCCGCGACCGCGACCGACGGGTCATCTGCGTGCACAACACCAAGGGCCGGGCGCGGCTGTTGGCCTGTCGCACCTGCAAGTCGCTGCAGCGATGCGAGAAGTGCCAAGCGGCGGTGATGCAGGACGAGACCGGAACGCTGGTGTGCCACCGTTGTGGAACGACCCGACCGGTCGTGTGCCAACACTGCGGCTCGGGCGCGCTGTCGTTGCTTCGGCCGGGAGTGAGCCGGCTACGTGAGGAGATCGAGGCGGCCGCCGGTCGCCCGGTGGGCATGGTCACCGGCGACACCGAATCGCTGCCCGATTGCGACGTGTTGATCGGCACCGAGGCGGTGCTGCACCGGGCCGGTCGCGCCGACGTCGTGGCGTTCCTCGACCTCGACGCAGAGTTGCTGGCGCCGAGGTATCGGGCCGGCGAGCAGGCGATGGCGTTGCTGGCGCGAGCCTCGCGATTGGTGGGAGGGCGCGGCAGCGGTGGGCGACTGCTAGTGCAGACCTTCTTGCCGCGTCATGAGGTGCTGCAAGCGGTGTTGCACGCCGATCCGTCGCGGGCTGCCAAAGTCGAGCTGAGCCGTCGGGAGTTGCTCGGCCTTCCACCGTTTGCTGCGCTCGCCGCAGTATCGGGCACCGGCGCGCGCGAGTTCTCCATCGCGACCGGTCTGGAATCGTCGGAGTCGGGCGAGGTGGTCTTGCTCCGGGCGTCGAGCTGGGATGGCCTCGGCGCGGCGATCGCGGCCACCCCTCGTCCGAAAGGTTCGCGCCTGCGCATCGAGGTCGATCCGGCCCGCTGAACCCGAACACCTGCGCCGACATGATCGTGACGACAGGCGCCCAAGGTCCCACGGGATCGTGCCAGAGTTGCTGTGAGTCCGATGTCGCGCAGGAGTTGACAGCGGACTCACGGCCGGCCGGTGAACGCAGCGATGTGAGTCAGGTGTCGCGCTCCACTTGACATCGGACTCACGGCCGACGAAAGGCGGGGCGGGTCAGCACCTGCGCGGGGGATTCTTGACAGGAGTTACTCGGTATGCGGATGAGCACCCGCGCTGCCGACTGATCGCGCCTACAGCGAACCTCGAGGGGCGATCCACTGCGTACGCTGTCCGGTCACTGCTGCAACCCGGTCGAAATCCTCGTCGTAGTGCCACACAACGGCACCGGCCAGCTCAGCGGAGGCGGCGATCAACAGGTCAGCGATCTTGACACTGCGATGGTGCAAACCAGCAAGATGTGCCAGGGTTCGTTGCACGTCCAGAGCACGTTGGAAGGCTGCGTCACCAGTGGGAATGTTCCGTACGCCGTCGAGGGCTTCGGAGATCCTGTCGTATCCCGGCGCGTTCGCCAGTTGGCCTTTACCGAATATTCAACAAATGCTTATACGGATTG
>JANPOJ010000083.1:0-8374 GCA_031427935.1 Ilumatobacteraceae bacterium
GTTGGTGATGACGGCGACGGCCTGCGGCGACGTGCCGTCGGCGCGGTAGTAGTTGCCCTTGAACTGGCTGACGCCTGCGTTGCCCGCACCGTCGACCGCCTGGATGAAGTAGCGGCCGTCGGTGCGCGACGTGACCAACGCGCCGACCCAGGTGCCAGTGGTGTCCTGATGCAGTTCGACGGGGCGCCATATGTGGGAGGTGTTGAACGCCGAGGGGGTCTCGTCGTATTGCACGAGCACTCGCTTGACCCCGGTCGGTGACCGGGTGTCGGCGACTCCAGCTCGATCGAGGGCCTTCACACGAAACAGCACGACACCCGGTGACGTACCGACGAGACCGACCGATGCCGTGCTTTCTTGGATGAACGGCTTGGTGACGTCGCCGGCGGTGGTCGAGTCCGCGTAGTAGACGGTGTACGAACCGTGGTCGATCAGCATCTGGGTGCCACTGGTCGCATTCGGAGCCGGGTCGAGGTCGCTGAACTGCCCGGGGAAGATCACGAGTCGCTGCTTGTTGGCGTTGCCGGCGACGGTCTGGAACGCCGTTGGGAAGACGGCCGTCGCCGGCTGCTGAGCACGTTCGCTGCTGGACCGGTCGGCCGTCGCCCGTGCCATCTGCGGAACCACGCCCGCGACCTGGCTGGTCTGCATCGTCTCGAGGGTTGCGCCTCGAGCAGTGAAACCTGCCGCCGTCGAAGTGACATCGACGCTGGTCTTCGGTTGGATCGGGTAACCGTTGATCACGAGCGTCTCACCATCGACGCTGTAGGCGGTGCGCCCGTCGGCGACACGCGATGTGAGGTTGAACGCCGTGTTGGCGATCGATGCCGAAGTCGGGAGCCCGCCCGAACCCGCCTGAGGTGTCAAGCCACCGGACGACGGAGCGGCCGCGGCCGCAGCGGTGAGGCTCGATGACGCCGCGCCGACCGAGAGGTGGAACATCGGAATGCCGTAGAACACCACCTGCTGCAGCGCCTTCTCGTCGTACGAGCCATACACGCCCTGCGTCGCGAAGTAGTCCTGCTTGGCCTTCACCAGCGCATCACCCGCGCCGGTCGTTGCCGGATCCACGAGGTACTTCGCGTACAGCGCCATCAAGCGCTCCGACAGGGCGACATCGCCCGACGAGCCGTAGCCATAGCCCGTGTTGGCCACCCACACCGATGCCTTGCGCGACGACAGGGCCTGGGCCCAGTCGTACGGAACCCCGGAGGTCGATCCGGCAAGGAGTGGATACGTTGCATTGGCGGTGGCGTACGCGTCGGGCACGCTCATCCCGCCATGGCAGCCGGCGCTGAACAAGACCGAATCGGCGAGGATCCCGGCGGGCAGATCGGGCGACGACCCGCCTGGTACGAGGTCGAGCAGGTCGGCAGTCTGGGTGACATCGCCCTTCGACGACAACAGCTGGTACTGCGAGAAATGGGAGTTCAACGCGACCACCCCGGGGCTCGCAGCGAGGGCTGACTGCGCCGCCTGCGCCGTCCACGCCGCGGTCGTCGATACCCGCGGCTGGTCGATGAGTGCAGAGGTGGTGAGCCCGGCGCCGGCCAACGTGGTGCGCACCTGTTCGGAGCCGTCGGCAAGGAAGTCGTAGCCGGTCACAAGAGCGCTCGACGGTGACAGCCTGCCTGCGTTCGACAGGTACTCGCCGATCTGACCTTGGATGTCGGTGTCGCTTTCCACCAGACGACCGACCGCCAGGTCGGGCACGTTGAAGCTGCGATCGAGCCACGTGATCGGGTTGAGCGTGCCGTACGGGTCATCGGAGAGGAAGTAGCGGTCGCGCTGCGACGCCGAGATCGGGTTGTCGGTGCCGACCTGGTCACTGTGCTCGATCTCGTTGGAGAGCGTGGTGGTGTCGGGGAGCCGGTAGAAGGGGAGCTTGTCGTCGCCACCGACGAGGACCACCGACGACACGCCCGCGAGTGCGCCGGTCCGGCGTGCTTTGATCGCGTCGGCGATCGCCTGCACGACGGCGTTGGCCGCAACCGGTGCACAGTCGAACTGCGAGCCTGCCTGCGGCGTCGCCCAGTTGTCCGCCGCCGACGGCGTGACGGGCAAGAGCCAGGAGCCGCTTGCCTTCGCCAGGCCGAACAGTGTCGGGGCCGAGATGTCGCCGTTCACCCCCAGCAGCGCCGCGCTCGTCGTGAGCGTGTTGTAGACGATGAGCCCGTTCGGAGCAGCGACGCCGCTCACCGAGACCGGCGCACCGATCGTGCCGCCGAATGTCTTGTTCGGGCATGCGGAGATTCCAGAAGGGGTGGCCAGCACACGCACGGCATAGTCGCCCGAGGTGGTTCCGTAGGCGCTGACCTGGATCCGATACGACGTGGCGGTGGTGGTCGAGGCGTCGACGATCGACTGCATCTCGTCGACACTCCCCCGGTTCGCGGCGACTGCTTTCAGCAGAGGGTTGGCGATGTCGGTCGGTGCCGTGGGCACGTCTTGGAGCGTCTCAGGCGGGAGAATCGCGAGGGGGTCGGATCCCGGATCGCTGACCGGTTGCTCGCTCGACGCGAGCACCGCGGAGGATCGGAGCACCGGCGACGACCTGAGCGCGGGCGCAGCGCTCGGCGCATACAGTGCCAGGTCGCCATCAAGGCCTGGAGAGATCGCAGTGAGGCGTACCGACAGCCAGGATCCGACCTGCGTGCTGGGGAGCGTCACGTCATACGCGTTGATGCCGTCACGGACGAGAGTGCCGAAGTAGAACGAGTCGGGTACGAGGGTCGGAACCGTGTTGGCCGGCCATGGGTCGATCACGGTCGGACCCGGCGCCGACGCGGTCTGGGTGATGGTGCCAGATGTGAACGACACCGCCACTGGGCTCGTCGTCCGCGTCGGCTGGCCGGGTGCACCGGTGATCATGCCCTTCGGTGCGGCGAACAGGCTCAGTTGCACGAGCCCTGTCGGCAAACCCGACGGGCCGAACGTCAGCACCTGTGGGTTGGCCAGGCCGATCGTCGACGGTGAGATCTTGGTGCACGTGCCGACAACACAGGCCGTCGTGCCCGCTGCGACGTCGTACACGAAGCCGGTCGGCAAGGTGATGGCGATCGTCGACGTTGCAGTCGCCGTGCCCAAGCCGTACTGCGCCGTGATCGGCAGGCGCTCGCCGAGTGCATATTGGGGAAGGTTCAACTGGCCGATGGGCAGGTCCTCCCAGGGGAAGTCCTGCGGGGTGATGATCTCGGCGAGGCAGCTGCCGAGCGTGACCGAGGTCGTGCACAGTGGCGCCGACTCGACCACCCCGTCGCCGTCGTAGTCGCCGTTGAGGAGATAAGCGAGCGGCGACTTCGGATCGGCGTGAGCGGCGAGGAGCGGCTTGAGCACGCTCATACGGATGTCCCAGACCGGCACGATGCTGGAAGGCACTCCGTACAAACCGAGTTCGAAGAGTGTTGCGTCCGGGTACACCTTGCCGGTCGACGGATCGCGCACGAGACATGCTCCGCCGGTGTACGGCGAGGACAACGCGCACCAGTCGATCGGCTGCGACGCAGACGCAGACAGATCGTCGAGCGTGGCGTTGATGACGAGCAACGACAGCACGCTGAGGCGGCCGATCATTGCCCCGGTCGAATCGAGCTGGAAGAGCGTGGCGTTGGCGATGAGGCCTGTCCCACCGGGATAATCGATGATGCCGTCGCCAGTGGAGTCCGTTGCCCCTTGGATCAGGCTGGCGACCTTGTCGAACGTCACGCTGTTGAGCGGCCAGCCGTCGTACGCGGTGCCGGCGAGCACTCTCGGCCACGTGACGGCGTTGCCACTGCTATCCAGGAGATCGATGACGAGAGCCGAGAGCGGCGCATCGAACGGCGAGGAAGCCACGGCGCTCGATCGCAGCACGGGTGAGGAGCGCAGCACCGGCGAGGAGCGCAGCACCGGCGACGACCTGAGCGCCGGGCTCGATCGCAGCGCGGGGCTGGAGCGCAGCGGCGGGCTCGATCGCAGTGCGGGGCTCGATCGCAGTGCGGGGCTCGATCGGAGCGCCGGGCTCGACCTCAACGCCGGGCTCGACTTGACGACCGGACTGCCGGCCAGTTGTTGGTAGAGCTGAGCCAGCAGTGTCGGATCGCTGACGTTGAGTGTGCTGACGGGGATGTCGGCCAGGGCGACCCCGCGCGCGCCTTTCACCGACGTCTTGCCAGTCGTCACCGAGACATTCGTCAGGCCGTCGTGGCAGAACCAGACGTGGCTGATGTCGGGGAGCCTTCCACTCTTCACCGGTGCCGAGAGTTGGGCATCCGCACTCACGTTCGAGTACCGGTAGACGTCGGCCGATGCACCGCCGAACACGATCACCGTGTCGAGCGGGAAGGTCGAGGACCAACTGAAGGTCTTGTTGTTGTTGGGTTCGATCGTGACGGTCGCGCCAGCCGAGCCGGGCAGCGGGTAGGTGCCCGCGGGGGCGCCAGGCGTGACTTGGTACGCGTACGGCAGCGCCGGCGTGAGGTCCGCGCAACTGATGTTGCTGTTGACGATCGTCGGGGTCACCGATGCGGCCCTCGAGACCGTGGTGGTGGCTCCGGCCACAACCACGACGGCGGTGACCAACAGTGCGATGACCCCCAACAATTGAGCGCCGAGACGCGTCAGCCGACTCCGAGTACCAAACATTTTGCGCCCCAATCGATAGTTCACGTGCTGGCCAACAGCTCAACGCCCTTACAGCATTGGTGGTGACAAGCGTCCCGTCAATACGGATCGGTGTCGGTGAGGCAATAATCACACTCGATGTCTGGCTCAATAACACCGTTCGTGCCGAGGCTGCTACTCCGCGTTGAGAATCGCACGGTGTGGCACGCGACCGGCACCGTGGTCTTTGCCGACATATCCGGCTTCACTCGACTCTCCGAGCAACTCGCTGAGCTCGGTCGGGCTGGTGCTGAGGAGCTCACGCGCATCCTCAACGCGACGTTCGACTCGCTCTTGGGAGTCGCTCACTCCGAAGGCGGCGATCTGGTGAAGTTCGGCGGTGACGCGCTGTTCTTGTTCTTCGAAGGCGACCTTCATGCCGAACGGGCAAGTCGCGCGGCGTACCGCATGCGCGCCGCGCTGAAGCAGCGAGGCGCCATCGTCACGGACCGCGGCCGCGTCGTGCTGCGCATCTCGATGGGCGTGCACAGCGGCCCGTTCTTGTTCGTGCTCGCCGGGCGAGAACAGCGCGAGCTGTTCGTGGCGGGCGAGCATGCGACGACCGTGGCCGCAATGGAGTCGGCCGCCGATGCGGGAGAGATCCTGCTGAGTCGGGAGACGGCATCGCTCATACCTCCGACATGGCTCGGCGCGGCTGTGAACACCGGAGTCCTGCTGCGCAAGGTGGATGGTTCACCTCCGCTCCCCGGCATCATCGACCGTCCCGAGGATGAAGGGGTCCGGGCGCTCACCGAATTCGTACCGCGTGCGGTCCGTCGCCGGCTGCTCGGCGATGCTCACGATGCAGAGCACCGTCACGTGAGCATCGGTTTTGTGCACGTCGGCGGCGTCGACGAGTTGCTTCGAGACGCTGGTCCCGATGTGGTCGCCGAGCGTCTGGACGACCTGATCGGCGTCACACTCGATCTGGCTGATCGCCATGAGGTGTGCCTACTTGCTTCCGACGCCACGGCCGGAGGAGTCAAGATCATCCTCACAGCCGGCGCTCCCGAAGCGGTGGAGGACGGTGAGGGTCGCATTCTCGCGGTCGGGCGCGCCTTGCTCGACACCGACATCGGGTTGCCGGTACGCATTGGGGTCAACACCGGGCATGTGTTCGCCGGAGAGGTCGGCTCGCCGTGGCGCCGTGTGTACACGGTGATGGGAGACGCTGTGAACCTTGCAGCGCGTCTCATGGCCAAAGCACTGCCAGGTGAGTTGGTGGCCAGCCGGACAACGATCGAACGCTCCTCGACGCCATTCGAAACAACGCCGCTCGAGCCGTTCCTCGTGAAGGGCAAGCGCCAGCCGCAGCTGGCATCCGTCGTCGGGCGTCGCATCGTCGGGCGGGGACGATGGTCGATCACCGACGTGGACTTCGTCGGTCGCGTCGACGAGCTCAACGGGCTTCGCGACGACATGTCCACAGCAGTCACCGGCTCGGGCTCCTGCGTGGAGGTGGTTGGCGAGCCAGGCATCGGGAAATCGCGGCTGGTTCAGGAGGTGGTCCGCTCAGCCGCTCCCGTTCGCGTGGTGCGACTAGCCTGCGAGCCGTTCGCCGTCGACCGCCCGTACTTCGTCGCTCGCTTGATCCTGCGAACTGCGCTCGGTATCGGGCTTGACGCGACGTCGCCGGAGGCGGGTTCGCTGCTCTCCACTTGGCTGGAGGCGCACACCCCGGAGTGGGTGCCTTTCGCCCCGCTCCTGGCGGCAACCATCGATGCCGAAGTTCCGACCTCGGCGACGGTCGACGAGCTCGGCGTTGCGTATCGCGTCGGTGTGCTCCGCGACGCGGCATCTGCCGTCTTGCACGCAGCGTTCTCCGACCCGCTCGTCCTTGTCGTCGAAGACGCGATGTGGATGGACGAGGCATCCGCACAGTTGATCGCCCGAGCGTTGCAGGGGGTTCATAGCCTGCCGTGGTTCGTCTGTCTGACAACGAGAGACCGCGCTGTCGGGCTCGGTGCCCGGCTCGGTTTCGAAGCACGTCTGCTCGACCTCGCTCCGCTTGACGGTGAGCTCGCAGAGCATCTCGCGGCGGCGTTGACCGACGACGCTCAGATCGCGCAGAGCGAACTCCAGGAACTCTGCGCCCGAGCACGGGGTAACCCGCTGTTCTTGCTCGAGCTCGCCCATGCTCGACGCGAACTCGGATCCCTCGACGCCATACCCGCCGCACTCGAGGACCTCGTGGCAGCTCGCATCGACCGACTTGCGCCATCCGACCGCACACTGCTCCGATACGCGGCAGTGCTCGGCGATCGTTTTTCGCCGGCACTCTTCGAGCAGACGCTCGCCGAGCTCATCGATACACCACCACAGTGGGCTCGCCTCTCGGATTTTGTCGTCCTCGACCAGGGAGACCTCCGTTTCACGCACGACCTCGTGCGACGCGTGGCATACGAGGGTTTGCCGTTCGCTCGGCGACGCGACCTACACCTGCGCGTCGGTCGAGCCCTCGTGCCCCAAGGCGAACCCGACGACGCTCGACTTGGTCTGCTCGCCCTCCACTTCGATGGTTCGGGTGACCGCGAACTCGCGTGGCGCTACAACTTGCTGGCAGGTCAACGCGCGTCCGACACCTACGCAACCGTCGAGGCCACGTCGTTCTACAGCCGCGCCATTGACAATGCACGAGCTGCCGGGACTTCGGTCGCGCCCGAGGACCTGGCCTCGGCCTACGAGGCAATGGCCGACGTGGCAATGTTGGCCGGCCGATACGACCTCGCACGCGAGGCCCTGCGCGGGGCACGTAGGCTGTGCGGCCGCGACAACGCTCAGTCGCTGGCTCGGTTGTTTAGGAAAGAGGGGACGCTCCGCGAGAAGCTCGGCAGGCACTCCGCCGCCCTCATCTGGTATCGCCGGGGGCTGGCTTCTCTTGCCGACCTCCCTGCAGAACCGGCCATCGCTATGGAGCGATCCCGACTGAGCGTCGCCTGCGCGAGCACGCTGATCTGGCGGCAGCGGTACCGGCCCTGCGTTCAGTGGTGCCAAAGAGCATTGCCCGACGCACTCGCTGCCGGCGATCGCGCCACCGAGGCGCACGCCTACTACCTGCTTGCCTGGGCCCTGAGTGAGATCGGCGACGATCAGTCGCTCGAGTACCGCATCCTGGCGCAGCCCATCTACGAGGAGCTCGGGGACTTTGCCGGCCTGGCGTCCGTGCTCAACAATCGAGGCGTCGACGCGCTCGAGGCCGGACGATGGGACGATGCGTGCGCGTGCTTCGAGGAGAGCATGACAGCGAGACGCCGCGCCGGAGACATCGTCGGAATAGCGCAGTGCGCGCACAACATCGCCGAGGTTCGAACAGAGCAAGGCCGCTTCGAAGAAGCAGAGCGGCGATTGCGAGAGGCACGGCGGATCTGGCGGGCGAGTGGCTACGCGATGGGAGTAGCTGCCGCCACGAACACCCTCGGTCGCACGCTGGCGCGTACTGGCCGGACCGAGGAGGGCATCGCGCTTCTGCTGGAAGCTCAGGAGCGATTCGAGGGACTCGCTCACGCGCCGTTCCTGGCCGAGACCGAGGCGCGGTTGGCCGAAGCCCTGGTCTTCGCCGGCCGACTGAGCGAGGCGACAGACATCTTGGAGCACCTCGGTGATCGAGCAGCCGATGGCGGCCCTCCGGTCGCAGCACTCGCGCGACGTATGCAGGGCACCGTCGCGGCGGCAGTAGGCAATGAAACCTCCGCAAGGATGTTCCTGAAAGAGGCGCGAGCGATCGCTGACGGGG
>JANPOJ010000084.1:0-1892 GCA_031427935.1 Ilumatobacteraceae bacterium
GCCACGCCCAGCGCGCCATACTCCTCCGCTGCTTCCGGCACGAAGTACACGAGCCGGTGCACCAGGTTGATCGCCATGTGGACGTCGTGGACAGCTGAGATGGGCATGCGCGGGACTGTACCGCCCGCCATCCCCGGCCGACCGGGTCGGGCGCGACTCCGGTGAACTTCACCGGGCGTCACTGTCGACGTGCCCAGCTCAGCCGCCTTCCAGGGCCGCCGACCATCGCCAAGCCGTCCATCAGACGCAGCGATACCGGCTCCAGACGCAGTATCCCGAACCCCGGCGACTGCGGTGAATCCCAACCGGGGATGATCGACGGGTCGTAGCCGATGGGCGCCGGCGCCTCGGCAAATCGGGTCCAACCGGCCTGCCGTTCGGCGTCGGACAACTCCCATTGCGTCACGCAGTTCGCCGTGCAGGTGTCGTGGTTCGGGTGCCAGTAGGTCAGCGAAACGCGGGGCAGCGCCGCCAGATGCTTGGCCTTCAGCGACAGCGGCGACGTGGCGATCCAACCGGTGAGCGTGGACCCGTCCCAATGCCAGACCGGATGCAGGATTCGGGTCTGGGGATTGCCCGCCGTGTCGACGGTGGCCGCCGTGGCCCAGACGATTCGATGGGCCATCTCGACGAACGCCGGCGCCGCGGTTTCGAGTGTGTCCGACATGTTCGGATTGCCCCTCTCTCTTTGTCCTGTCGATCCTCAAGGTTTCGTCAAGTCTGTCACCCTGGGTGAGCCACCCTCCGGCCTGACGGACCACATTGTCGCTTGACCTTCGAGTTCACTTGAGGGTTTACGCTGGCCAGGTGACGACGACCTACCAGATCAAAGACGTGGCCGAGCGCACCGGGTTCAGCGCAGCGACGTTGCGCTACTACGAAGAGATCGGCCTGCTGCCGCCATCGACGCGCACCCCGGCCGGCTACCGGCAATACGACGACGACACCCTCGACCGGCTGGCGTTCATCGCACGCGCCAAGCAACTCGGCTGCAGCCTCGACGAGATCGCCGATCTCACGCTTGCCTGGGAGGGCGGGAGCTGTGGTCCGGTGCAAGACCGCCTTCGCGCCGCAGTCGCCGGCAAGTTGGTCAGCGCCCGGCACCAGATCGTGGAGCTGATGACGCTGACCGCAGAGCTGCAACGGGCGGCGACCACCCTCGAACTACACCGGCCGGAGGGCCCATGCGACGACACCTGTGGTTGCGTGACGGGCACATCAGCGGCCGCCGCACCGAGGTCGCGCGCGGTGTCGCTGACTGCCAAGCCGACCGCCCTCGACGGCGATGCCGCCATTGCATGCACCCTCGAACCACAGTCGATGGGCGGCCGCCTCGACGAATGGGATGCACTCTTGAGGCACGCCGAACAGCGCGACCAGATCGAAGGCGGTGTGCGCCTCACGTTCGCGCCCGCCTCGCCGATCGACGAGCTGATGCGGCTCGCCGCGGCCGAGCAATCCTGCTGCCAGTTCTTCCACTTCGCCATCACCATCGATACGCGTGGCGTCGCCTTGGAGGTCCGGGCTCCGGGCGACGCCATCGACGTCGTGCACTCACTGTTCGGAGTCGCAGCATGACGACCAACAAGCAAGACGTCGCCCTGATCGGTGCCGGCGCCGCAGCGTGCGCAGTGTGCTGCGCCGGGCCGATCCTCGGGTTCCTCGCGGCGATCGGGCTCGGCACGGCCGCAGGTGTCGCCGTGTTCGGCGCGGCTGGGCTCGCAGTCGGCGCGGTCGGCCTCGTCGTCGTCGTGTTGCGCCGCCGTCGCCGGTCGATCCCCTGCAGCCCGACCGTTGACCAGCCGGTCGACCTGGTTCGTCGCCGCTAGATCGCGCGCATGCGGTTGTTGCGCGGGTTGTGCTCGACCTCGGCAAGCCCAAGGGCCTCGAGC
>JANPOJ010000085.1:0-1915 GCA_031427935.1 Ilumatobacteraceae bacterium
CCTGTCGTCGGTGATGATGCTCAAACACCTCGGTGAGTTCGAGGCCGCCGAAACCGTCGAGCATGCCGTGTTGTCCACGTTGCAGCAGGGTCACCTCACCGGCGACGTCGTCGGCTACGACCACGGCGTGTCGACCAGTGAGTACACTAAGGCAATCATCGCCAACCTGGGCAAGCGCGTCGACGGATACACCGTTCGCCGGGTCAACCCAATCCAGATTCCGCCAGCACCCAAGGACCCGGTCACCGTCCGACCGACCAGCCGCGAGATCGTCGGGACGGACATCTTCGTCGAGACCGGCCACTACCCGGAACAACTCGGGCCGGGGCTCGAAGGTCTCGCCGAGGGCACGCGGTTGCGGTTGAAGATGATCTCCAACCGGGGGACCAAGGTCTACCCCGACGGCAACCGCAACATCGATGTCGTTGATCAGTACCGGTGCCGGTTCATCCGCCGTGACGACACCACCTCACTCGACCTCAGCACGATCCGTGACCTCCTCGCCCGCATCGAAGCCGAGTACGCGTGGTGCCACATCGAACTGCTCCAACAGTTCGACGGACAACCGAGCTACACCAAAGCCCAGGGCGAAGACTGAACTCGGAACCGGGTTCGGGACGATGAGAACTTCTCCCGTCGTCGCCGGGACGGAACCCGAGGGCAGGCCACCGGAGTCTCGTCACCCCTACCTCGGCAGAACCGCGGTACTGGCGACGATGCACGGCAAGCTCCCACTCATCGCTCCCGCCATCTTGACCACGATGGGTCTCCAAGTGGTCGGTGTCGCGGTCGACACCGACCACCTCGGCACCTTCAGCGCCAACGTCACCTCCGGCGACGAGCCCTGTCCTCCGACGGGCACGCCCACCTCGAAACCGATCTGCACGCACATCACTGCCCCTCTCGCCGCCCGATCATCGCCGCCGACGCATACCGCCCCGCCGAACGACTGGCAACCCGCTGCCCAACGTGCGCGACACCGGGCTGGGGTATCGTCCGGGTCGAACTCGGAGTCCCCTGCCAACTCTGCGGTCGCCCCGTACAAGTGCCCAACGCCGACGTCTACGGCTGTGCGGCTTGCGAAGGTCGCACCGACGTGCTGGCGGATGCGGATGGTGCTGGCGGCGAGGACGTCGCCGAGCTCGGAGATCAGCGCCTGGACGTCGCCCTTGCGGATGTTGGCGACCGGGCGGTCGCCGAACTTGTCGATCGCGTACCCTTGCGGCGGAACTCCTTGGTCCGATCGGCACCGTTCGCGTGCTCGCGCCACACCGCTTGGTACACCGTGGTCGAGACGGTCGTTCCGTCCTGGCGCTCTACCGCTTCCAGGCCCAGTACCTCAGAAGGATTCGCGTGCCCGAGCCGAAAGCGATTTCTCGGCGCGACCAGACCGCGCTTCGTAGCGCATTCGGAGCGCGCGATCGCGGCGCTGCGAGCGCCATCGCCCGCCGTCTGTATGGCATAGATGAGCCGATTGGCCGGCGGTAGCGCAATGTCGAGCAGCCTTCCGGAGTACGACGACCGCGTGCATGCTGCTGTCGTCTCGTACTGGGACGTTCGTCGGACCCAGGCCGAGCGGTCTCGCGATCTCGGGGTTGTGAACACGGGTCTCCGCGCTGAGGTCACCGGCGGTCGACACATGAACGCTCTCGAGCTGCTGCTGGTCGAAGTGCTCGTCGATGCCGGGATCCCGGCGAAGATGCTTCAGGTCAAGAAGCGTCCGGTTCCCGGCTACTTCCGCAGAGACAAGAGCTGGGATGTGGTCGTCACGGTGAGCGATCGAGTTGTTGCAATCATCGAGCTGAAGTCGATTGTCGGGACGAACCCGGGTCAGAACTTCAACAACCGAACGGATGAGGCCTTCTGGCCGTGGCCGGTGGTGGTGGTGAAGCCCTTGGGTGGAATGGGCTTGGGG
>JANPOJ010000086.1:0-12557 GCA_031427935.1 Ilumatobacteraceae bacterium
CGTGCGCTCGCCACGCAGGCCTCTCCAAGGCCTACATTTGCGGTATGACTTCCGTGAACTCCGACATCGCGTCTGCGTATCTGCGCGAGTCCGACTGTCGACTCGACGATTTCATCGCAATCGTCGAGCAGACGACCGACATCGCTGACTACCCATTCGCCGAGGCGATCATTCAGAACGTGGTGAGCTACGACTGTGACCGGTTGCGGACCGAGTGTGCGGACCCCGACACGCGGCGGGCCGTGCAGTCCGAATTGAACAAGGCGTTCCTGCATGGCCCAGGGATCGTCGTGTTCAAGCGGGCCTTCGCAGACACCGCAGTCGTCGACGCCGTCACCAACGCGTTCAACGCGCTGATCGCCGAGCAGCACGCCCTCGGGATGAACGCCGGAGACCACTACGCCAAACCGGGCGACAACGACCGGGTGTGGAACGCACTCGAGAAGTTGGCGGTCATGGCCCCCGACGAGTTCGTCGGCTACTACTCCAACGACATCCTCAGCATGGCGTCGGCCGCGTGGCTCGGGCCAGGCTTCACGTTCACGTCGCAGGTCAACGTCGTCAACCCCGGCGGCGCTGCACAGAAGCCGCACCGCGACTACCACCTCGGCTTCATGACCATCGATGAGGCGGCCGAGTTCCCCGCGCATGTCCACCACCTCTCTGCGGCGCTCACGCTGCAAGGAGCCATCGCCCACTGCGACATGCCGGTCGAGAGCGGGCCGACGATGTACCTACCGCACGCCCAGAAGTACCTCTACGGCTACCTGGCATGGTGGCGACCGGAGTTCCGCGAGTACTTCGAGCAGAACTACGTGCAGCTGCCACTCGAGAAGGGTGACGCGGTGTTCTTCAACCCGGCGCTGTTCCACGCGGCAGGGACGAACCGCACAACCGACGTGTACCGCATGGCCAACCTGCTGCAGATCAACTCGCCGCTCGGCAAGTGCCTGGAAACGATCGATCACGAGCGGATGTGCAACTCCGTCTACCCGTCGCTGCTGAAGTTCAAAGCCTCCGGCGCCCGGGCGAGGGATGTCGAGAACGCCATCGGGGCGTGCGCCAATGGGTACGCCTTTCCCACCAACCTCGACCGCGACAGGCCACTCCAGGGTTTGACGAACGACGCACAGGTCGACGTCGTCCGGCGTGCTGTGGCCGAGGAATGGACCAGCGACAAGCTGAGCGCCGATCTGCGCGAGTACGCCTATCGTCGCCTCACGCACGGCGAGCTCTCTTCTTGAAGAAGCCCGCGCTCCGCCAACTCGACCTCATCGACAAGGCGTCACTCCCGCTGTTCGCGGTGACGATGCTGGCCGAGTACGCCGCGCTCCGCAAGGTTCCCAAGCGCGCGCTGGGCGACCTGTACGACGCCGACGAACGCACACTGTCGGGCACGCACCTCCCACCCGATCCGCTCCTGCCACTCGGCTACGAACGCAAGGACACGATCGCCAGCCTGACGATGCTCGCCGGCAACATCGCCTTCGGCTTCGCCACGTTGTCCGCGTTCAGCAAGTTCGACCGCTTCCTGTTCAAACACCGCGTTGCCAACATCGGCATGCGACGCGGTTCCATCGCTTCGGCGATGCTGCTGTGGGACTTCCTCTACTACTGGGACCACCGCTGGATGCACGAAGTGCGCCTGCTGTGGGCGAACCACGTGACCCATCACAGCGGCGAGCGCTACAACCTGTCGACCGCGCTGCGCCAGCCGTGGTCGGGCTTCTTGACGTTCTGGGTGTTCGCGCCGATGCCGCTGCTCGGATTCCCCACCGCCAAGACCGCCAAAGCCGGTCAGCTCAACCTGTTGTACCAGTACTGGATCCACACCGAGGCGATCGACCGCTTACCAGACCCGGTGGAGAAGGTGCTCAACACGCCATCACATCACCGCGGCCACCACGGCGCCAACGAGCAGTACCTCGACAAGAACTACGGCGGGATCCTGATCCTGTGGGACAGGTTGTTCGGCACCTTCGAGCCCGAGGTGCGGCGCGTCAAGTACGGCCTGACCAGGAACATCCACACCTACAACCCTCTGCGCATCGCCTACCACGAGATGGCCGACATCGCCCGCGACGTGCGATCGGCACCCGGGTTGCGCCACAAGCTGGGCCATGTCTTCGGACGCCCGGGCTGGACCCCGAGCCGCTAAGCCCGACGGATCAGTCTGAAGGCGTTGGGGTCGAGGTCGAGGTCGGTCCACTCGCCGTTGCACACCAACCCTGCGGCCATCGCACCGATCGCGTCGGCGCTCTTGGCCGCATAGCCGTTCGTGCCGACGGCCATCACCAGCCCGGCGTCGACGATCTCGAGATAGGGCAACTTGGTCGGCGTATCGGGGATCAGGCAGGGCTTGGTCGACCACGCGTCCGCCTGCAATCCCGGCAGCACCCCCAGCAGCAGACCCCGCAGCCATCCGAGATCGGCCTCGTGCTGCGTGCCTGCCATCCACTCGCGCCGCTGGTCTGGCGACAGCACCCAACGGTCGTGCCGGGTCGCGCCCAACTTCACGTACACGTGGCCATCTGGATACTCGGTCGGCGGCACGATGTACAGGTGGTCGCTGGCGAGGTCGTCGACGATGATCGATGGCAGGCCGGCAAGTCGCCGTTGCTCGTCGGCCGGCACTCGGGCCAGCACGACGGCCTCGGCGACGACTTCGATCAATGGGCACGGCATGCCCGTCAACTCGTCGGCATGCGGGCCGGCGGCCGCCACCACCCGCGTCGCCTCGATCGCGGTTCCCTCGACGGTGCGCACCACCCATCCATCGCCGTTCCGTTCGATGCCGACCACTTGCTCGCCGATCAACTCGGCTCCCAGTTGTCGAGCCACGGCCAGTTGCGCCGCGAGCATCAGCCGTGGATCGATGAATCCGCCCGGCGCCGGCTCGCGCAAGACGGTGGCCGATGCCGGCACCAGAACACGATCGTCGCCGATCGGCTGGCCGGGCTCGTAGCGGTGGAACTCAACGCCCAACTCGTCAGCGACGGCCACGGTCGACGCCAGGCGTTCAGCATCGACCTCGGCGATCAACACGCCGACGGGGTGGTGGAACCCGATGCCGGACGCAGCCTCGATGCCGCCGTACTCGGCGATGGCCCGATCAGCCAGGATCGCCCACTCGCGACGCTTGTCGAGCCGACGGGTGATCCGCCCCGAGTCGTAATGACTGGCGAAGACACCGGAGTGCGTGGCCCAGTCGGCCGGCTCGCCGGGGCCGACCCCGACGCACCGCTGACCGGTCGCCGCCAGATGGCGAAGCGTCGCCGCGCCGACCAAACCGACACCGATCACGGCCACGTCGTACCGACTTGTCACGAGTCACACCCTACGGTCTGATCTTTACGCGAAAGTGGCACCGCGGCGGTCTTCTTTACTGGTACAAAGAGTCGTGAGCGCGACCGCCGTGAAGACCGAAACCTTCCGGTGGGATCGGCTCACGTATTCCTCTGCGCTCGGTTATGCGCTGCTGGTCGGCGGGCTCAGCGTCGGCGTCGTCCTCGGCGAGTTGCGTCAGCAGTTCCACCTCTCGGGTGTGATTGCCGCACTTCACGGCTCGACATTCGGGTTTGCCTCACTGGCCGCAGGGATCTGGGGGGTGTCGGTCGTCGATCGGCTCGGCCGACGCACGTCGCTGCTGGTGGCTGCGGTGGCCATCAGCACCGGCATCACGATGTTCTGCCTCGGCCCGACCTGGCATGTCACACTGGCCGGCACCGCGCTGGCCGGTCTCGGCGGCGCACTGCTGGTGATGGTCATGCCGGCGTTGATCAGCGATCACCACGGCGAGCATCGTGCCGCCGCCTTCGCCGCCGTCAACGGGGCGCCGGGCATCGCCGGTGTGTTGTTCAGTCTCGTGGTCGGCGCTGCGCTGGCCCTTCACTATTCGTGGCGGCCTCCGTACCTGATCCTGACAGCAGTCATCGTGCTTGCACTCACCGCTGTGGCCTGGCCCGTGCCCGTACCGGAGTCGCCTCGCCAGGGCTCGTTCACCCTCGCCCACCTGCGCGACCGCGACGTGTTCATCCCGTGGCTGCACATCGTCAACGCCGTGTTCTCCGAGTTCGCCGTCGGCGTGTGGGCAGCGACGTACCTCAAAGAGGTCGGCCATGCATCGGGCGGCCTCGCCGCGGCGCTGGCCGGCGTGTTCGGCGTGGCGATGTTCCTGTCACGCGTGCTGATGCCGACGATCATCCGCTACCTCGGCGATGCAACGGTGATGGTCAGCTTCCTCGTGCTCGCCGCTGGTGCGCTGATCATGTGCTTCGCACCCGGCTTGTTGCCACGCGTTGCCGGCCTGACCATCGTCGGATTGGGCGGCGCAGCGCTGTATCCGCTGACCGTCGACCGCCTGTATGCCTCGGCGGAGCACAAGATCGACTCGATCTCGCTCGGCGCCATCTGCATCCTCGCCTCGGGCACTGCGGTCACGCTGGGGCCACTCGCATTGGGTGTGTTGGCTGACGCGGTCGGCCTGCGGCAGGCCCTTCTGATCGTGCCGGTCGTCGGCACGATCGGGGCGATCACCCAGCGACCGGCGCGGGCTCGCCGCACGGTCGTTGCGGCACTGGACTGAGGGCGACAGCGGCATACAGTCGGCGGGATGGGTACCACCATCTCACTGACATCGTCCGACGGTTTCCAGCTCTCCGCCTACCGCGCCGAACCAGAGGGCGGCACAGCCCGTGGTGGCGTCGTCGTGGTGCAGGAGATCTTCGGCGTCAACGAACACATCCGGTCCGTCGCGGATCGATACGCCGCCGCCGGATACCTGGCCATCGCCCCGGCGATCTTCGACCGCGCCCGCCCCGGCATCGAGCTCGGCTACACCCCCGAAGACATCGAGGTCGGTCGCGGCATCGCCATGGGCTCGCTCGACTTCCAGAAGGTCGTCGACGACGTTGCGGCCGCGGGCATCGCCGCCCGTGAGGCCGGCAAGGTCGGCGTCGTCGGCTACTGCTTCGGTGGACGAATCACCGCGGCATGTGCCATCCAGTTGCCCGACGTGTTCGACGCCGCTTCGTCGTACTACGGCGGCGGCATCGTCGGCCTCATCGATCAGACCCCGGTCGTCCCGATGATCATGCACTTCGGCGAGCGCGACCACGCCATCCCGATGGAAGACGTCGACAAGGTCATTGCCGCGTGGCCGAACGCCACCGTCTACGTGTACGACGCCGAGCACGGCTTCAACTGCGACCACCGCGCCTCGTTCGGCGCCGTGCCCGCAGCGATCGCCCAAGCGCGAACCTTCCGCTTCTTCGACGATCAACTGGGCTGAGCAGAGATAGCGGTCAGACGGAGGCGACGGCTTGGAGGTCGGAGGTGTCGCGCATGCGCCACGACGTACCCGACAGCAACGCACCGCAGGCGATGAGCGCCAGCATCATCACGGCGCAACTGGTGTAGGCGACGGTGCGACCGAAGTGCTCGTAGAGCTGGCCGATTGCGGTCGCCGCCACGCCAGCGGTCAGCGTCTCCACACCACCGAGCAAGCCCTGCCCACTGGCCTGGCGTTCGCCGGGAACCACGAGTCCGACTGCGACGCCGCAACTGCTGACCGTGAAACCATCGTTGGTCGCGTGCACCAGCGAGATCGCCAGCATGATGCCGCCTGACGGTGCGTGGCCATATGCGAACATCGCCCCGGCGCCGACCAACAACCCGAACGTTCCGAGCCGGAATGGTCCGACCGATTGGGCGAGGCGTCCGCCGATCGAGGCGAACAGCACCATCGGCACGGCGAACAACGTGATGCCGAGATTGGCGATCAGGTCGCTGGCGTTCAGGTCGTCGAGCACCAACGCCCACAGCGCGTCGAACGAACCGATCATCATGAACACCGCTGCACCCATCGACAGCGCGGCAAGGTACGGCCGGATTCGCAGGAGGTCGAACGCGAACCTCGGCGGCACCTCGGCATCGACATCGGTCTCGGCCACACGGGTACGGGCGATCAGCGGATACATGGCCACCGTCAACGCGGCGATCAACAAGAACGGCGCAGCGATCCCGAACGGGCCGACCAGCACTGCCGAGATGGCCGGGCCGACCGCGAACCCGCCGACATCCGCAGCGAGCATGCGACCGAGGTTCTGGCCGAGGTGATCTGGATCGGCCAGGATCACGATGCGCCGCGCGGCGGGGTACGCCAACCCGACACCGACACCCATCACGAACCGCGAGATCAACAAGACGACGAAGGTGCTGCCGTAGGCCATGCCCAGCAGGCCGGCGACGTTGAACACCATGCCGAGCACGATCATCACCCGCGCGTGGCCGCGATCGGCGAGCGGAGCGATCGTCACCTGGGCGAGGAACGACGACAGGAAGCCCATCGCCACGATCAGGCCCAGGGCCCCCTCGCCGATGCCGTACTGGTCGCGGAACTCGTCGAGCACGGTGAACATCACGCCGTACCCGGAGGCGAACAGCGCCGTCAGCGCGCCGAAGACGACGACGACCGAGCGAGTGCGCATCCGGCCAGTATTGCGGAGCAGTTGCCCATCCGGCGGGGTGATTGTTGCCACGACTGTTGACCTATGTCCGACTTTTACTTATCATTCGGGATATGTCGGACATTCGCGCAACACTACAACCGTACGAGCTCGGCTACGACCTCGACGAGACGATCGTTGCCGACTCCCCCGCCCGCTTGAAGGCGCTGGGCAACCCGTTGCGGGCGCTCATCCTCGACCTGGTGCTGGAACGGGCGATGACCGTGACCGAGTTGGCTGCGAGGGTTCGCAAGCCGCGCGGCACCGTTGCCCACCACGTCGGTGTGCTCGCCGCCGCCGGGCTGCTGAAGGTCACCGGTAGCCGGCGGGTGCGAGCGATCGAAGAACGCTTCTACGGCCGAACCGCGCACACCATCATCTTTCCCGACGAGGCCACAGACGGCGATCTCCCGTTCATCGCCGATGCGCGCGCCGAAGCCGATCTCTCCGCCGGCAACGAGGACACCGGTGGCTTCACCCTGCGTCACGCCCGCATCCCGGCCGAGCTCGCCCAGGAGTTCACCGAGAGCGTCATGGCCCTGGCCAACGAGTTCACTCGCCTCCCGCGCGGCGGCACACGCGAGTACGCGTTCCTGGCCGGAGTGTTCCCCACCATTCGACCGGTCGCACCGGAGGATCCAGCATGACCACGACCACCTCCACCAAGACACGCCTCGGGTCGAGCTACCGCAAGCTGTTCATCTCCACGACCATCTCCAACATCGGCGACGGCATGGCGCTGATCGCCTATCCGTGGCTGGCTTCCGCACTCACCCGCAACCCGCTCCTCATCGCCGGGGTCGCGTTGGTGCAGCGACTGCCGTGGCTGCTCTTCACGCTGCCCGCCGGCGTGATCACCGATCGGGTCGACCGCAAGCGGGCAATGGTCGTCGCCGACTTCGCCCGCTTCGGGCTCACTCTGGTCGTCGCCCTCGCCGTCCTCAGCCGCCAGGGAACCCTGCCCGGCGCGGACGAGTTGTCGAAGGTCACGGGCACGTCCACCGGGTTGTACGTCCTGCTGCTGGTCGCCACGCTGCTGCTCGGCACCGGCGAAGTGTTACGTGACAACTGCGGGCAGACGTTCATGCCCTCGATCGTCGAGGTCGACCAGTTGGAGAAGGCCAACGGTCGCATGTGGAGTGCCGAAGGCATCGCCAACACGTTCATCGGTCCTCCACTTGGTTCTCTGCTGCTGATCGCCGCGTTCTCGCTGCCGTTCTTCGTCGATGCCGCCTCGTTCTTCGCCGCCGCCGCACTGGTGTGGTCGATCCCTGGCAGCTTCCGCGCCGAACGTCCCGACGATCACGTCGAGCGACCGTGGAAGGTCGAGCTCGCCGAAGGCTTCCGCTGGCTGTGGTCGAACGAGTTGTTGAGGTCGATGGCGATCATCCTCGGATTGATGAACCTGGCATCGGCGCTCAGCGGCTCCGTGCTCGTGCTGTTCGCCCAGGAGATCCTCGACGTCGGTCCCTTCGTCTTCACCATCATGGGCTTCGGCTTCGCCGCCGGCGGCGCGATCGGCGCCAACCTGGCGCCGTGGCTGTCGAAGCGACTGGGCAGCGGCACGTGCCTTGCGGCTGTGCTTGCCACCAGTGCGGCGGGGTCGTTCGTCGTCGGCCTGTCGTCGTGGTGGCCGCTGGTGATGGTGGTCTTCGGATTCGTCGCAACCGTTGGCGCGACCTGGAACGTGATCACGGTCAGCCTTCGGCAGTCGATCATCCCGCCGCATCTCCTCGGCAGGGTCAACAGCGTCTACCGCTTCTTCGCCTGGGGGATGATGCCGATCGGCGCTGCGATCGGTGGCGTCACGGTCACCGTTGTCAGCCATCTCGCCAACCGCCGGATGGCATTGCGATCGGCGTTCTTCGTCGACTCGGCGATCTACCTGTGCCTGTTCATCATCGGTCGCAGCAAGCTGACCACGGCAAAGCTCGAAGCGGCCAGAGCGGCGGTGCCTGCCTAAGCTCGCCATGAAGCATCAGCAACAAAGGGGTCAGCAACATGCCGCTCGGCGAATCACTCAGCGAACAGTCCATCCTCGCCGAAAAGGCCAAGTCGCTCGTTCCCCTGCTCGACGCCGAGGCCGAGTTCGCCGATACCGAAGGCGAGCTGTCGCCGACGGCGGTCGCCGCACTGCACCGCGATGGGCTGTTGAAGATGTGGGTGCCCGAGAAGCTCGGCGGCGCCGAGCTCGATCCGGTGCACTCGCTCGAGGTGCTGGAGAACCTGTCGTATGCCGACGCCTCGGCCGGCTGGGTGACGATGGCGGCAAACCTGTCGATCGGCACCGCCGGCGCCTACCTGTCGGATCATGCCGTGGCCGAACTGTGGGCCGACGGCAAGCAACCGGTCATCGCCGGCCAAGGTACCCGGCCCGGCACCGCCACGATGGTCGACGGTGGTCTGTCGCTGAGCGGATCGTGGAGCTTCGGGTCAGGCCTGAGGCACTCGACGCACGTGCACTCGCTGGGCATCATCCAAGAGACCGGCGAGCCGCGGATCTTCGTCACCCCGATCGACGCCGTCAACCTGATCGACAACTGGGACGTGATGGGGCTGCGCGGCACCGGCAGCATCGACTACACGATGGAGCACGTGTTCGTGCCCGATGGCTGGAGCCACTTCGCGGTCACCACCACACCCGAGCGCGGCGGCAGCCTCTATGGCCTCGGGATCATCGGCTTCGCCGTCACCTGCCACAGCGGTTGGGCGATGGGTGTCGGCCGGCGCCTGCTCGACGAGCTGGCCGGGCTGGTGCAGGGCAAGGCCGGGCGGCCCGGCGCGCAGGCCGACAGCAGTGCGTTCCAACTCGGCTACGCCCAGGCCGAGGCCCAGTTCCGTGCTGCGAGGGCGCTGGTCATGGAATCATTCACCGATCTGTCGAAGAGCCTCTACGCCGGCGACGGCATCTCTGTCCGCCAGCACACCCTGGCCCGCGTGGCACTGGCCCACATCACCAAGACGCTGCACGAGATCGCCGGCTTCGTGTACCTCTCCGGCGGCACCACGGCACTGCGTCACGGCACCATCCAGCGGATGTTCCGCGACGTGCATGCGGGCACGCAGCACGTCACCTCCGGCCCCGCCATCTGGCAGACGTGTGGCCGCGAGCTGATGGGCGTAGCCGGGGGCAAGCAGTGGCAGTTCCTCGACCTCGTCGATCCCCACTGACCCGCATAGGCGCCGTTCAGTAGGCGCGTCGTCCCTCGGAGCAGCGTCGGGCGCGATTCAGGTACTCCCAGTACTCACACCTCGCCCGATCAGGCTCAACGGGTTCGATTTCGGTACCTCCAGTACCGAAATCGCGCCCAACTAGCGCTCACGAGAACCGCACGCCGAGCCGCTGTTACATGAGCGATCACCGACCTACGGCTCGCGGCTCACTGATCACCGGGTGTCTTGGCCGGCCAGCCGCCGCGCCCAGCCGAGGGCGTGATCGAGCGACCCGGTGAAGGCAACGCCCTGCCAGGCGATGTCGAACGCCGTGCCGTGGTCGACCGACGTGCGCACGATCGGCAACCCCACCGTCACGTTGACTCCGCTCTCGAAGGCCAGCAACTTCATCGGGGTATGACCCTGATCGTGGTACATGCACACGATCGCGTCGAACCGCTTGCGATGCACAGCCTGATGGAACACCGTGTCGGCCGGGTGCGGCCCGCTGACCTCCATCCCCGCGGCGCGCGCCGCCTCGATGGCCGGCACGATCTGGTCGGCGTCCTCCGAGCCGAACAGGCCGTGCTCACCCGCGTGCGGGTTCACGCCGCAGACCGCGATCCTCGGCTCGTCGAGGAAGCGGTGCAGCGTCTCGTAGGTCAGTTCGATCACCTCGGTGACGCGGGCCGTCGTGACGCGCCGGATCGCCTCCTGCAACGACACGTGCGTGCTGACATGCGTGACGGCCAGATCGCCGGCGGTCAGCATCATCGTGAACCGCTGCACGCCACAGACCGCGGCGATCAACTCGGTGTGGCCGACGAAGCCCGGGTCCGAGAGCTGCGTCGCCTCCTTGTTCATCGGCATCGTCACGATGCCCACGACCTTGCCGGCGATCGCGTCGTGGGTCGCAGCAAGCACGTACTCGCGTGCCGCCGCGCCGGATGCCGCGTCGATCACGCCAGGGCGATGATCGCTTCCGGCCAACAGCCCTGCGTCGACGACCTGCAACGGACCGGCGCGCCACTGCCCGGGTTCGCTGATCGCCTCGATCTCCACGTCGACGCCGAGCAACTCGGCACCGTGGCGCAAGATGGCCGCGTCGCCGTACACGACGATCGTGTCATCGGCGAACGCGCCGTCCGCGGCGCGGCGCAACACGATCTCGGGCCCGACGCCACTGGCGTCGCCCATCGTGATTGCCATCGGTGCCTGCGCTGTCATCTTCTCACCAGGTCCACCAGCGTATTCGGTGTGCCGAACCCGCCGGGCTTGCAGGCCAACCGCAGCGTCACGCCGTCGATGTCGGCCTCGCCCAGGCTGACGCCGACGGTGATCGAACCGAACACTCGCACCACGCCGTCGCCGATGAACGCCTCGGCCGTGTCGCCGCCGACCAGGATCACGCTGCGCGCCTGCCTCGATGCCACCAGTTGGCGGCCACGCCCGGCGACCTCCACGGCGACTGCGCCCGAATCCCTTGTACGCACCTCCGACGAGGTGACCACATCGATACCCGCTTCGGCCAGCCTGGCGGTCTGGGCCCGACTGACCGGGTGCAAGCTGGCGCACACGGCGACGATCGGTGGCGGGAGGTGCGGCACCGGGAGCGCCGCAACCGCGCCGCCCGGCGACCAGACACCCGCCACAGCAGCGACGACCGAGGCCGGGCCGACCAGCACGACGTCGGGCACACGCAACGCCATGGCGACCAATTGATCGATGTCGGCCAGAGTGCCGGCATCGACGATCGCCACCCCGGTGCTCGCAGTCGCCAACCACGTCTCGAGTGCGTCGGCACCGGCGATCTCGGTGCCTCCCAACGTCTCGCTCGGCCGGCTGCTGCGCACCGGCAGACGGGGATCGTTGCCGATCTCGCTCTCGGCAACCGGCACACCGTTGACGTACACCACACCCCCGGCGCAGACCCGCCCGACCAGCGGGTGGGACGGGATCATCACGACCCTGCGCCCGGCATCGACCAGCGCCGACACCTCCGCAGCCCAGTTGCCACGCAGGGTCGAGTCGATCTTGTGCACCCGGTGGGCGTCGGTTGTCGTCGTGGTGATCCGCCGCCGTGCCTCATCGGCCGTCTCGTGGCGAGACCGCAGGTCGATCACGACACAACTGTCTTGCGGAACGACTGCCCCCGGGACCGCTCCGATCGGGATCACGTACACGTGCAGCCCCACGTCGGCGCACGCCGCGCCGGCCTCTGTCGCGCCGGTGCTGTCGTCGGCGGTCACCATCAACCGGGTCGGCAACGAGTTGCGGGCCTCGGTCATTCGCGAGGGCGGGCCAACTCGTCGATCACGAGCGCGCCGTCGAGCATCGCCAGCGTCGACGGCGGCGTCAGTACCTTGATCGATCGACTACCACCGCCGAGGATGATCCGTGGGCGGGCCATGACCGCAGCGTCGATCCAGATCGGCAGGCCGTCCGGCAACCCGAACGCGGTGACCCCACCGATCTCCATGCCGGTCAGTTGCATCGTCTCATCCGCCGAGGCGAACGATGCCTTGCGCACCTCGAGGCGCTTGCGGACGACGCCGTTGACATCGAGCCGTGTCGTCGCCAGCACCACGCAGGCCACCGGGCGCGGGGTCTCGCCCTTGCCGACCACGATGATCGTGTTGGCCGAGTCGTCGGGCGAGTAGCCATATGCCTCGCAGAACGCGGCGGTGTCAGCCAGCGCCGGATCGCACGGAACGATCTCGTGGTCGGCGCCGAGACGTTGAAGGTGAGCGACGACTTCGTCCTGCGGATTCACGACGCATGGCGTACCACGACGAAGGACTCGTCCTGAAACCAGAGGCCTCCGTGCTTCAGCACCACGTCTGCGGTGGCGTCGAGATACTTGCCTTCCATCAACACGTCTGCGGTGCGCTCGTCTTC
>JANPOJ010000087.1:0-4124 GCA_031427935.1 Ilumatobacteraceae bacterium
CGTGCTGCTGCCCACCTTCAGCCCGCCGCACTTCACAGTGCTGATGTCGAGTCTTGAGGCTGCCGACGATCTGGCAGCCGCGTTCGGCAACCTGGTCGTCAACCCCTACGCTGAGGGAGGAGAGGAGGAGCGATGACACGAGTTGACATCCCAGCTGATCTGAATAGCGAGGACGAAACTGGTTTCGTGTGGACGTTCCTCGATGAGGCGGCCGATCCGTCGATCATCCAACCGGGCGAGGTAGTGGTTGCTGGCTCCCCGCTGACGCCAGCGGTGTGCGAGGTAGTCGACCTCGTCGAGAAGCCGACCGGAACCGTCGTGCACTTGCGTGTGCTGCCGGGGACGATCGACCAGTACCGCCGGCTGCTCTCACGCGTCGGCGCCTGAGCGTTTCTGCCGTCACAAGCAAAGCCGAACCCGAGTCCGCAGGTGGCCACGCTCACTACCGAGAACCACCACGCCAACAGACTCAAGCAACGGCTGCCGCCGCATGGTTGCTGAGGGCGTGAGAGCTGTGTTGCCTTCTCTATTTATGTCTGCCACAATATGAAGGAGATCGGGTTCACCAAGTGGTGTCCGAAGATCTGCTGTTGGTGATCCATGTGATGAATCTCCGAGAGAAGTTCAGAGGCTCCTATGAGCAAGGAAAGCGGAGGAGTAACGCATGGCACGAAAGGCACGGCAGCAGGCTCCACTGCGGACACGTTCGGGGATGGTGCTCGACGACAAGAAGATCGAAGAGCTTGTTCGCGACGTTGAGCACGACGCGACCGAGTGGAGTGGGCCCCTTCCCAAGTCGCAGTGGCTCGTGCGTGGTCGCGGTCGCCCGTCGTTGACGGGTGAGTCTCAGCACTCGCCGCGAGTTACGTTCCGGCTCGATCCCGAGGTTCGCGAGAAGGCGGCCGAGCGAGCCGAGCGCGAGGGCAAGACAGTTTCCGAGCTTGCCCGCGAGGCGCTGAAGCAGTATCTCGCGTCGTGAAGAAGCACCCGGTTCGGTTACGCGGCGTGCGTAAGTCCGCGCGTGAGCGACTCCACGTACTGCCTGATCTCGTACATCGAGAAGCGAACGCACCGACGAATGTGAATCGGTGTGAGGTCGCCCGACTTCACGATCTCGTAGAGCGTCGTCCGGCCAATCGCCAGCACGCGTGCCGCATCAGTCGCTGAGACGAGACAGACAGGGCTACGTGAGCATCGTTCAGAGACAAAGATGACTGTCGACACATTCGGATCCTCATGTTTAGCGTCTAATCAACCGATACCACATCTACTTGGCGACAGTGGAGGTTCACCGAACATGATGGGGCATCTCATGATGAGGATTGTGCGGGTGGTCCCGCTTGTGGCCGGATTGGTAACTCATTGTGCGGCGCCACCGGCGAGCGACCTTCCCCGGCTGACCATCCCTGCTATTGGACTGTCACACGTTGTAGTGGTGGGTGATCAGCAACAGATCGACGAAGGCAATGTGGTCAACTACGGGCACGACTCAGACGGAGCGTGCTGGCCAGGCGAGGGGTGCACGGTGTGGCTGGCAGGCCATCGAACCTCCCATGGTGGCGTCCTTCGAAATCTGCCACAGCTCGAAGCCGGCGACGAACTGTCGCTTCAGTACGACGGATCGACCATCGTGTACGTTGTCACTGACTCGTCGTTGGTCGCTCGTCTCGATCCGCCACCGGACTTCCTGCATGGCGACCTGATGATCCAAACATCGTGGACGCATGGCCGAGTCTTGCTCGTCTACGCAGACCAAGTATCTACCTAGTCGATGAGGCGATCGAAGAGGCTGAGCGAACCTCGAACACGATCGGAGCGCGGCCGCGCCCAGCCCAGTCACGCATCGGGCCGAGACGAGTGATCGTGCCATCGTCGACGAGCGCTTGCACACCTTTGCGCACCGTCATCGGGCTGCCGCCCACCTTCGACTGAACGTCGGCCATGGTGAAGGTCCCATGCAATGACCTGACATGACTCTTGATCGACTCTGCGCTGACCGACGTTCGCGCCAAAGACGAATCCCGTTTGCGGGGGTTCCTTCCCGTCGCCTCGCCGGGCAGCAGGCCTGCCGAGTTGAGCACCTCGTCACCAACACCCAATCGTCGGAAGGCCGCCGCGCAGACGTCGTTGGCGGCCGCCCACGTCTTTGCATGGAGAATGAAATCGAGCCGGTACGTACTCTCATCGGAGCACTGGGCACGCTCCAACTCGGTGTAAATTCGGAGCCGCTCAATTGGATCGCTCGCCTGCTGTGCCTTGGCTTGTAGCGATTCAACCAACTCCTCGTCGATCAGTTTTCGCGGATCGTCGAGGAAGAGCAGATAGTTCCGCACCGCACGTTCGGCGGTGTCCTCGATGACGTCAGCAGGCATTTCCAAAGTTTATCTCAAAGTGCTGTAACACATCAACTATTCTGGACATAAGGACGGCTCGTTTGACGGGGGTCTCGGATCGTCTTAGTGTCAGCCAATGCCGTCATGCGGACACTATCGGTTTGGTTTGGCTCGAGTGGACTCGTAGCGCCAATGGCTGCACCGCCCCCACGATTCACCGAGGAGAGCGCGCCTCAAGCACGAATGTTCGCAGACTTTGTTCGAGAGCACGAACCGTTGATTAGCCGCTATATCGCCCACGTCTACCGCGATCAGGAGGTCGCCTCGACGGTCGCCGGCGTCTTTGCGATCGCCTGGAGGCGCTTCGACGACATTCCGCAGGATCGCGCCGAGCAGTGGCTGAAGGGTGTCGCGCGCCACGTCGTGTTCAATACTCGCCGCAGCGATGCCCGGTGGGCATCGCTTCAGCGAGCCGCACACGGGGCAGCACCGTTGGAATCGGCGCCCGTTGATGATGATCGACGGCTCGAGATCAAGATCGTCGCCGCCATGCTTCCAACTCTGTCGCCCGACGATCAACGCATCTTGCGGATCCAGGGCGCGGATGAACCAAGCTCCGACGAACTCGCGAAGATTCTCGGCATTTCTGTGAGGGCTGCGAGGACTCGGCTGTCTCGGGCTCGCCGACGGCTTCATGAGGCCTGCGAACAGCGATTGGCTAGCGAGGAGCGGACGTGGTGACGGAACGAGATTGGTCTGCCGTGCTGAACGAGGCGCTGGAGTACGAACGCGCCGAAGCAACTGTGGCGTCGCACGACGTCGAGGCAATGATCGCTGACATCGTGTCCGGACGGATCCAGGCAGTCGAGCGGCCGCGGCTTGGTCGAAGTCGACGACGGTGGATCGCGATGGGCACGATCGTCGGCGTGTTCGGGGGTGGCGCGACCGCCGTAGCTCTCTGGCACATCGCTCGACCGGAACGTCCACAGGAAGGAATCTCCTGTCACGCGTCGACTGACGTCGGCGACACCGGCATGCTGGTTCTCCCGCCGACCGCAGATCCAATCCGTGCATGCACCGAACTGTGGCTGACCGGGAGGCTGCCACACATCGTTCAACAGGGCACAAGTTCAGATGACGCACCGAGCCTCTTTGCCTGTGTCGGCTCGGGCGGCGGGCTCGACATCTTCCCGAATCTCACCGAGCCAGCGGTCTCGTGTTCAGACCTCGGCCTTGCTAACGCGATCATCGACGCGGCGGAAGATCCACTCGTTGCCCTTCACGCGCGCCTCACCAATGACATCAATACCAAGTGCCTCGATCTCGAAACTGCGCAGCGACTCGCACAGGCCGCAGTGTCCGATCTCGGGCTCGCCGACTGGACAGTCACCACCCGTGAACGCCCTCGCGAATGCGTCAAAGCGGGACAAGACGCAGAGGCGCGTTCCGTCTATCTGTTCACGCCCCCAAACCAACAACAGCCATAGGAGTCAATTGAAATGCTCAAGACCGTCATCGCCACTGCACTCATTGCAACCGTACTCGTCACTCCGCTACCTGCCTCGGCCGCATCAGAAGTTAGTCGGAGCCCGTCGATCGCCGGCTTTTACGGCAGCGTTATCGACCTGAGAAGCGGCTGGGGTGAGGCCGCAGCCTGTGCGACCGACGGGATCGAGACGCAATGCTTCCTAACCGAGCACGAACTCGATCAATACATGACACCTTCAATCGGCACCTCCGCCATGCGAGTCCTCGGTGAAGTCGGGATTGAAGCGGTTTGCTCAACCACAG
>JANPOJ010000088.1:0-13114 GCA_031427935.1 Ilumatobacteraceae bacterium
CTTCGCCGTCCAGATCGCCAAGGCACTCGGCGCCGAGGTCACCGGCGTGTGCAGCACGGCGAACGTCGACCTGGTCACGTCCCTCGGGGCCGACCATGTCGTCGACTACACCAAGGACGACTTTGCAACCGGAACTACCCGGTTCGACGTGATGCTCGACAACGTCGGCAACCGCAAGCTGTCGGACTGTCGCCGTGTGCTGCAACCCAAGGGGATCTACGTCATCGTCGGCGGTCCGAAGAAGGGCCGGCTGCTCGGCCCGGCCAGCCGAATGGTGAAGGCGCTCGTCGTGTTCATGTTCGCCGGACAGGAGGCAGCTCCCATGTTGGCCAAGATCAACCACGACGACCTGTCCACGCTCGGCGACATGCTGGCGAGCGGCAAGATCACACCGGTGATCGATCGGACATACCCGCTGGCCGACACCGCCGTTGCGTTGCGCCACCTCGAAGGTGGGCACACCAAAGGCAAGCTCGTCGTCACCATCTGACGAAGTGCGACGGGTCAGTCGACGCCGGGACGACGCCGCGACTCGGCCTCGACATCGCCCTGGTAACCGCGTGGCAGCGCCGCGGCAATCTCGTCAGCTGTCGGCTCGCGCTTGACCCGGCTCTCCGGCGGCAACAGGTCCATCAGCGCCTTCATGATCCGCTTCGTGTCGGCGTCGGGGCTCCGATGCATCAGCGGCACCGCCGCGCCGACGCGAACGGTGATCAACGGCGGATCGATGATGTTGAACACGTTGGGAAGGCGGGAGGACCGCGGCCAGACCTTCTCGGTGCCCCACAGACCGATGGGGATCACGGGTGCGCCGGTCATGGCCGCCAGCCGAGCCGCACCCCATCGACCCTTCAACTTGGGATCGAAGAACGCCTTGCCACGCGGGATGGTGCCCTGCGGCATGACCGCGACCATGTCGCCCGCCTCCAGTGCCTCGGCCGCGGCTTTCAGCGGTTCATCGCTGCCGGTGCCCCGCTCGACTCGGATACCACCCATCGCGGCTGCGATCTGCCCGACGATCGGTGCATCGAAGACTTCTTTCTTGCCCAGGAACCGAACCGTGCGATCAGTGCGGGCGATCGTGACCGCCATCGCCATCGGGTCGAAGTAGCTGCGGTGGTTGCCGACGATGATCGCCGGCCCGGTCGTGGGGATGTTCTCGATGCCGTCGATGTCGAACTTGGCGTACGGGAAGAAGAGCGGATGGGTGAAGCTGAGCGCCAAGCGCTGGATCTCCAGGTTGACGACGGGGATCTTGGCCATGCCACTGCCTCCTGCCGAAAGATCGATCGTCGGCCAACGACGCGCAGCCGCCATGACCGCCATCCGAGGATCAGGGTTGACGACGAAGGGGTGCCCGACAGCGGCCAGCAACGGCGTGTCGTAGTAGCTGTCGCTGTACGCGTAGCTCTGGGCCAGATCGATGTTGTGCTCCTCCGCCCAGGTGCGCACGGCGGCGAGCTTGCCCGCGCTCCACACGAACGGCCCGTCAAGCGTGCCGTTGTACGTACCGTCATCAGCGACCCCATACTGGGTGGCGATCACGCCGTCGAGACCCAACAGGTCTGCCAGAGGCTTGACCATGTCGTGTGGCGTCGTTGTGGCCATCACCACCGGACGGCCGGCCGCACGGTGCTCTTCGAACAGCGCCGCGGCCATCGGCTGCACCAGTTCCAGCAACCGTTCGGCAGCGATCGCGGCAGCCAATTGCACGGCCTCGCGCGACTTGCCCTTGGCGAATCTCACTCCTTGGCGGGCCAGAGCCATCGACGGAAGGGTCTCGCCGATCGTGTTGAACAACCGGTACACGAGCGCCTCGCCGGGGATCGCCCGACTGACCAGTCCGGCCTCTTTCATCGCCGCCGAGAACACCACGCCGGACGCGCCGGCCAGCAGGGTGCGATCGAGATCGAAGAATGCTGCACCCGAACGGCTCGTCATCTGCGTGACTGTACGCCAAAACGGGAGAAACCCCGCTTGGGGGAAGCGGGGTCTCTCAACCAGAACCCTGTGATTGGGGGAACCACATTGGGGGGTTCGTTCGAACGGACCCAATTGGGGGCGGGTACCGTTCGACTACATGTGAAAGTATGCACGTGAACGAGTGATCTTTCAAGCCGTATTGCAAGATACTCGATATCATTTTTCGAGATGGATCTCCGCCAGCTCACCACGCTCGTGGCGATCGCCGATCACGGCTCGTTCTCGGCCGCTGCTCGTGCCCTCTACACCGTGCAATCCAATGTCAGCGGCCACGTCGCCCGACTCGAACGCGAGCTCGGCGTGACCCTGGTCGATCGCCAACGGGGCGGGTTGACCGACGAGGGCGTGATCGTGGTCGATCGGGCCAGGCGCATCCTGCACGAGCTGGAAGATCTGGCCGCCGAGATGGCGTCGCGGGGCAACGAGGTCACCGGCGACTCGCGTCTCGGGGTCATCGGCACCACGGCCCGCTGGCTGCTACCGCAGCTGCTCGGCCAGGTCAGTCGAGCGCACCCCGGGGTGCACGTCACGATCCACGAGGGCAACACCAGCAGCCTGCTTCCCCGCCTGCAGGCGTCGCAGATCGATGCGGCCATCTTGCACCTGCCGATCGACGAGCCCGAGCTGCAGGTCGATGCGCTGTTCGCCGAGGATCTGCTGCTGCTGGCTCATAGCCGGTTCGGGCTCGCCGGATGTGAGTCGGCGTCGTTGAAGGAGCTTGCCAAGATCCCTCTGCTGCTGCCACCACGCGGCACTGCGCTCCGGCGAATCATCGATCGCGCCGCGGCCGCCGCCGATGTCGAGCTGCAAGCCCAGGCCGAGATCGACGGCGTGCGGCTACTGGCATCGTTGGCGTTCGAGGGCTACGGCCCGGCGATCGTCCCCGCCACGTCGGTTCCGCGCTGGCTCAAGGGCGACTTTCATCGGGTGCAGGTTCCGGAGCTGCCGCGACGGGTCGTCGGCTGGGTGCAGCGGCGGCGCCCGGCACCGGGCATTCCGACCCGGGTGCTTCTGGCCGTGTTGCGCGACGTGATCGCTCTACAAGGGCCCAAGCAGCCGGGCGTGCACGTCGGCACGGAGGCGTTCCCGCTCGGCCGCGCTGTCTAGTCTCAGGGTTCATGCAACGCGTTGACCTTCGTAGCCGCGTCGTCGGCGCGGTCACGTCCGACGTACGGGAGTTCGAAGGACGCCAGGTGGTGTGGGTCGACGTCGACGCCGGTTCCCGCGTCGGAGCGCTGACCTCTGACTCGTCCAGCAAGATCGAGAACGCCTCGATCACTGCCCGAGCTAAGGGTTTCCCGCTGATCGTGATCATGCGATCCAGCGGCGCCGACATCGTCGAGGGGTTCGCTGCCCTGCACGGCTGGGGACTGGCGGCCAAGGCATTGACCGATTGCTCCGGCGTCGTGCCGATCATCATGGTCGTAGAAGGCCCGGCGGTCTCAGGCCCCGCGCTGCTGCTGGGCATCGCCGACTTCGTCGTGATGACGGTGGATTCGTACGCGTTCGTCACCGGCCCGACGATGGTCGCCGAGTTCACGGGCGTGAGCATCAGCAACGACGAGCTCGGCGGCGCAGCGTCGCACGCCCGCTACACGGGCGCGACCAGCCTCGTCGCCGCTGACCTCGACGCAGCGATCGACATGGTGGCCCAGTTGCTGGCCTACCTCCCCCAGCACAACGACGAAGAGCCGCGCCTCATCCCGACCGACGACCCGTCCGATCGTCAGACCCCAGAGGCCGGCGCGCTGATGCCGCAAACCTCGACCGGCAGCTACGACGTGCGCGATGTGATCCGAGCGATCTGCGACGACGCCGAGATGCTCGAACTGCGCGGGCGATGGGCGCCGAACGTCGTCACCGCGTTCGCCGCAATGGGCGGCTTGCCAATCGGGATCATCGCCAATCAACCACTTGCGCTCGCTGGCACGCTCGACATCCCCGCATCGCAAAAGGCAGCCCGATTCGTGGCATTCTGCGACGCCTTCAACCTGCCGATCCTCACGCTCGTCGATACACCCGGCTTCTACCCCGGCAAGGACCTGGAGTGGCGAGGCATGATCCGCCACGGTGCGCAGTTGGTGTTTGCCTACGGGCGGGCGACGGTGCCGCGAATCTGTGTGATCCTGCGCAAGAGCTACGGCGGGGCGTACATCGTCATGGACTCCAAGACGATGGGGAACGATCTGTGCCTTGCCTGGCCGTGGGCCGAGTTGGCCGTGATGGGCGCCGGTCAGGCCGCAGCCATCCTGCAACGCAGAGCGACGCCAGAAGAGCGTGCTGCATTCGAAGTCGACTATGCCGAGCGACTGCTGAACCCGTACATCGCCGCCGAACGCGGTTACCTCGACGGCGTCATCGACCCGGCTGAGACGCGCCAAGTGATCGCCGAAGCGTTGATGACGCTCATCGACAAGCGCGAGGCACTGGTGTCGCGGCCGCACGACAACACCCCGCTGTAGCACCGACTTCGTCGCCGCGTCACGAACCACTCGTTCGCTGCAATTGAATGTCGAGTTCCTTGGACTGGAAGTCGACCCCTCTTGCCAGGCGGACTTCCCATGAGCCGGTCAGGTCGAAGCCCAACGGGTTGGTCTCCACGGCTTCGTTGCGCGGGAACTGGAGTCGGGCCTTGCTGCATGGCCCGGGCGAGCAGTTGAAGTACACCCAGATGTCGGCATTGTTGAGAATCGGCTGGGATGGGTCGGCCAACACCTTGACACCGAGGTCGACCGTCCTCGATCCACCGGCCGCCGCCAACAATCCGATGATCAGCGCGTCGGCCTCCGGCGTGTTGGATCGGATCGTGGCTCCGTCGAGCTCGGCAAGCGCGGCGACTCCACTGGACTTCGAGCGGTCCGTGTTGTCGCCGTTGTCGATCAGATCGCCGACGGCGACGATCAACGCCAGGATCGCCAACACCGCGCCGGCGATGCCACCGAATGCAATCAGCAACTTCTGGACGATGGTGGCCTGATCAAGAAACCGACGCCACCGGATGCCTTTCGACTCATGGCCGACCATCGCACCATCTTCTCACGGACTCGGGGGTCGAAGCGCGCAGCCGCGTGGTGTGGACGTTTCAAGGCACCCAGGTGGGCGCTCGGCACTCCACAGGGATGGGACTTGGGCGACTCGCTCGTGCGGGCTGCGAGGGGGATGCCCGCAATGCGTGGCTGAGTTTCGCCACAGCTAGTCTCACGAAAAGGGGAGCAAGCCCCTGATCCACCATCCGTGTCACAGAGGGGAACAACATGCCCGACACCATCACCATCATCGACGATCGCACGGGCAAGCAGGTGACCGTGCCGATCACCGACAACGTCTTTCCTGCCAGCGCGGTTCGCGAGCTCGATCCCTCGTTGTTCATCTACGACCCGGCCTACATGCAGACCGCGGCGTGTCAGAGCGCGATCACCTATCTCGACGGCGAGGCCGGCATCCTCCGCTACCGCGGATACCCCATCGAGCAGCTCGCCGAGCACAGCACCTATCTCGAGGTCGCCTACCTGTTGCTCAATGGAGAGTTGCCCAACGCCGCGCAGCTCAAGCAGTGGAAGCACGACGTCACCAGCCATACGTTCATCCACGAGAACATGCGCAAGCGCTTCGTCGACGGCTTCCACTACGACGCACACCCGATGGGCATGCTGATCAGCTCGATCGCCGCACTCGGCACGTTCTACAACGATGCCAAAGACATCCACGACAAGGACAGCCGCGACAAGCAGATCCTGCGCCTGATCGCCAAGATGCCGACTCTGGCGGCGATGTGCTACCGGTTCTCGGTTGGCCTGCCGTTCGTCTATCCCGACAACAACCTCAGCTTTCCCGCCAACTTCTTGAACATGATGTGGAAGATCGGTTCGTACGAGGTGGACCCTCGCCTCGAGCGGGCGATGGATGTGTTGTTCATCCTCCACGCCGACCACGAGCAGAACTGCGGCACCACGGCCATGCGCGTCGTTGGCTCCAGCCACGCCGATCCGTACTCGGCAACAGCATCGGCAGCCTCGGCGCTCTACGGGCCGCTGCATGGTGGCGCCAACGAGCAGGTGGTGCGCATGCTCACCGAGATCGGCAGCATGGACCAGGTGCAGGCCTTCCTCGACGACGTGAAGTCGGGCAAGGGCCACCGCTTGATGGGCTTCGGGCACCGCGTCTACAAGAACTACGACCCACGCGCGACCATCATCAAGAAGACGGCCTACGACGTCTTCGAGGTCACCGGCAAGAACCCGCTGCTCGACATCGCTCTGAAGCTCGAAGAGGTTGCCCTCAGCGACGACTACTTCGTCAGCCGCAAGCTGTACCCCAACGTCGACTTCTATTCCGGCCTGATCTATCAGGCGCTCGGCTTCCCGGTGGCGATGTTCACCGTGTTGTTCGCGATCCCGCGCACCGCCGGCTGGCTGGCGCACTGGCAGGAACTGCTGGCCGACAAGGACCAGAAGATCAGCCGGCCGCGCCAGTGGTACACCGGCACCGGCGTCCGCGACTACGTGCCGATGTCGAATCGCTGAACAAGGGCGTCGTACCACCCAGCCTGCAATGGCGGCTGACCAACACGGCAGCCACCACGCCCACGACGGCCAGACCTGCGGCGAACCTGCGGACGATCCGAGTCACGCGATCATCCGCCGGTGGTGGCGGTCGACCCATCGTTCATCGCTGTCGTGTTGTCGACCATTGCTGTCGTGTGTTGTCGACCATCGCCGAGGTAACGACGGCCACGGGCGTCGTGGCCGGCAAGGCCGGGCTCTTGGTGTCGTCGCCACAGGCCGCCAGGCCGAGCGTCCCTATCGCTGTGTGATCATCGCTACATACCTCAAGCTCTTCATGTGTGCATCTGCTCATGTCGTCGAAGACGGCCTTCCGCCGTGACGCCATGATGGAAAGCGGGTCTGACAGCGCTGACGCGGGAATCGAAACATCCGCGAAACTCGCAACAGCTGCCATTTCCACCACACTGCAACGTCCGTATGGTGAAGGGTGTGAACAACGGCGCGGCACGGATCCTGGTCGTCGATGACGAACCGACTGTGCGCGAAGTCGTCGTGCAGTACCTGCAGCGCGACGGGTATGTCGTACACGAGCTCGATCGCGGCGACTTGGTCGCCGAAACGGTGACCACGTTTCACCCCGACCTCATCGTGTTGGACATCATGTTGCCCGGTCTCTCCGGGCTCGAGGTCTTGCGAGAAATCGGTCCCAACAAGATTCCCGTGATCATGCTGACGGCGCGGGTGGAGGAGGCCGACCGGGTTCTGGGGTTGGAGCTCGGAGCCGACGACTACGTGACCAAGCCGTTCTCGCCACGGGAGTTGGTGGCCCGCGTTCGCACGGTGCTGCGACGGGCTCAGCCGTCGACCGACGTTTCCGAGACGCTGCGCTTCGACGGCCTCATCATCGATCGATCGTCGCGCGAGGCGACGCACGATGCCCGTGTCGTTGCGCTCACCGCCAAGGAGTTCGATCTGTTGGCGTACCTCGCGGCGAGCCCGCGTCAGGTCTTCTCGCGCAGCCAGCTGTTGCACGACGTGTGGGACTCCTCGCCCGAGTATCAGGACCCTGCGACCGTGACCGTGCATGTGCGACGACTTCGGCACAAGATCGAAGTCGACCCCGAGAACCCCCGTTGGATCACCACGGTGTGGGGCGTCGGCTATCGGTTCGAGCCATGAGTTGGCGATTGATCGGATGGCTCGGCGGCATCTTCGTCGCAGCCCTGGTGTTCGCCGAGATCCTGTTGCAGCCACCCAACAGCAACGAGCGATGGCACCTCATCGCCATCCTCGGTGCCCCGGCTCTGGTCACCGCCATTCTTGTGCCGTTGCTGGGCCGGTGGGTGTCGGCGCGAACGAGCGTCGCCGGAACTGCGTTGCTGGTCGGCCTGTGCTCGTTGACACTCGGCGCGGTGACGACATCGGCGGCGTCCAACGCGATGTTCCTCTCGTCGCACGACTACCGGCTGTTCCTCGTGGTCCTCGTGTTGTCGAGCGGCATCTCGTTGGCGGTCGGATCCCACCTCACCAGACCGCTGGCCACAGATATCGCCCGGCTGGGCGAGGTCGCCGAGCGAGTCGCCGCCGGTGACTTCACGGCGCGCACCGGCGTCGAGCGCCGCGACGAGGTCGGTCGTACAGCGCGAGCCGTCGACTCGATGGTCATGGCCCTCGACGATGCCGCTGGCGAGCGAACGCGGGCTGCCAACGCCCGGCAGTTGCTGTTCACCAGCATCGGACATGATCTGCGCACTCCCCTGTCGGCGATGCGCGCCGCGGTCGAGAGCCTGCAGGACGGGATCGCACCTGACCCGAATCGCTACTACGGCATCATCGGAGGCCAACTCGACAACATCGAAGGCCTGCTCGACCAACTCGTCGAGTACGCCAGGATCGAGAGCGGTCACAGCAACCGGGAGCGCACCACGGTGTCGATCGCCGAACTTGCACATGAGGCGGTCGAAGCCCTGTCGCCCGTCGCCCACCGACTCGACGTCGACGTGCAACTCGACTCCGACGGGCCTGCCGTCGTCGTCGCCAGCACCACCGACATGTCACGAGTGCTGCGCAACCTCCTGGAAAACGCCATCCGCCACAGCCCTTCCGGCAAGGCCGTCAACGTTGCGGTTCGGACCGGCCGCGACATCGAGGTCGCCGTGCACGACGACGGCCCCGGCTTCCCTGCTGACTTCCGCGACCACGCGTTCGAGCCGTTCACCCGCGCCGATCCGGCGCGCAACACCCGCACCGGTCATTCGGGCCTCGGCCTGGCGATCGCCCGCGCCCTCGTCGAAGCCCACGGTGGCCGCATCTGGCTGGCCGCCGGCACGGGTGGCGATGTGCGCTTCTCGATTCCTCGAAAGGAACCAGCATGACCGAATCACCGAGCCAACCACCCGGACGTGACACAGCGCCGCGTCTCTACGGCACGGCGGCAGGCCTCGTCGCCGGCGCGGTGGCAGTCACCACCGGCATGCTCGTCGCCGGGATCATCGACGTGGTCTCGCCGATCGACGCGGTCGGTAGCGAGTTCATCGACCGGGTGCCGCCGTGGTTGAAGGAGTTGGCGATCCAATGGTTCGGCACCAACGACAAGTTGGCGCTGCGCACCGGGATCATCGTCGTACTGGCGATCGCCTCACTGATCGTCGGCTTCCTCACTGTCGGTCGCAAGGTCGCCGGTGTGATCGGCATCGGTCTGTTCGGCTTGATCGGCGCGCTGGCGGCGTGGCACCGACCCGGCGAGTCCGCTTCGGCTGCACTTCCCTCACTGTTCGGCGCCGCGATCGGTATCCCGCTGCTGGCCTGGTTGCTGCATCCCAAATCGCCGCAACGCATCGAGACGCCGGGCCCGTCGCGGGTGCCACTCGGCTGGGATCGGCGACGCTTCCTGGTGTCGACCGGCTCCGCAGCGGCCGCAGCGGTGGTTGCCGGAGGCATCGCTCAGGTGGTCGAGCGGCGGCGTGTGCAGTCGATCCGAGCCGCGATTCCCGACACCCTGCCCCCGGCCGCCGGGCCGACGGGCAGCATCAGCCCGACCACCATCTCCGTACCGGCGGATGCGACGCTGAGCCCGGTCACACCCTTCATCACCCCCAGTGGCGACTTCTACCGCATCGACACCGCACTGTCGTTCCCGCGCATCAAGTTGTCGAGCTGGAAGGTCGAGATCCGCGGCATGGTCGACAAGCCGTTGACGCTGACCTACGACGACCTCCTCGCTCGTCCGCAGGCCGAGCGCATCGTCACGTTGTGCTGCGTCTCGAACGAGGTCGGCGGCGAGTACATCTCCAACGCCTCGTTCCAGGGCGTGATGCTCGCCGACCTGCTGAACGAAGCCGGCGTGCAGAGCGGCGCCGAGCAGGTGTTCAGCACCAGCCTCGACGGATGGACCTGCGGCTTTCCGGTCGCCGTCGCCCTCGACGGTCGCGACGCGATGATCGCCGTGGGGATGAACGGAGAGCCTCTGCCCCTCGAGCATGGCTTCCCGGCTCGCCTCGTGGTCCCCGGCCTCTACGGCTACGTCAGCGCGACCAAGTGGCTGAGCACGATCGAATTGAACCGCTGGGACGACGTAGAAGGGTTCTGGGTCCCGCGCGGTTGGGCCCGCGACGCACCGATCAAGACGCAGTCACGCATCGACGTGCCCCGCGACGGCGAGAAGGTGAACGCCGGCAGTAGCAAGATCGCCGGCATCGCCTGGGCCCAGCATCGTGGCATCGACAAGGTCGAGGTCCGGATCGACGAAGGCGAGTGGCAGCAGGCTCGCCTGGGCAACGACGTCACCGACGACGCCTGGCGGCAGTGGGTGCTCGATTGGGACGCGACCCCTGGCAAGTACACGATCCAGGTACGAGCCACCGACAAGAACGGCGACACACAGACCGCCGATGTCGCACCTCCCGATCCCGACGGCGCCACCGGCTACCACACCCGCAACGTCAAGGTCGGCTGACTGCTCGCTCGAGCGTCGATCAGCCGATGTCGATCATGATCTTGCCGGCGTTCGCGTTGGCCGCCATGTGCCGGTGGGCGTCGGCGATCTGCTCGAACCGATAGCGGCTGTCGATGACCGGCTTCAACTGGCCGGTGTCGAACAGCGGCAGCATCTCCGCTGCGAAGCGACGCGTCACGGCGATCTTCTCCTCGATCGGCCTGGCGCGCAGCATGGTGCCGATCCACGAGGCCCGACGACCCATCAGCGCGTAGACGTTGACCGGCACGGTGCTGCCACCCATCAACCCGACCTGGATGATGCGACCCTTCATGGCAACCGCTTGCATGTTCCGCTCGATCTCCTCGCCGCCCACGACATCGAGGATCGTGTCGAACCCGTCTGGCACGGCCGTCATCGCCTCGCTCAGCCACGCTGCGGGCGAACGCTCCAGCACCAGATCCGCACCGAGCGAGCGACAGAGATCCATCTTGCCGGTCGAACACGTCACCGCGATGCGCGCCCCGATCGACTTGGCGATCTGAATGCTGGCTGTGCCGACACCCGAGGCGCCGGCATGCACGAGCGCCCAGCGGCCCGACGTCAGCCCACCCTGCAACACCAGGGCATCCCACGCCGTCAGGAACACCTCGGGAATGGCAGCAGCATCGGCGACCCCGACCACCTGCGGGATGCGCATCAACTGGCGCTCGTGGGTCACGATCAGTTCGGCATATGCCCCTCCTGCCTCGATGCCCATCACCTCGTCGCCGGACTTCCACATCGTCACCCGCTCTCCGACCGCGTGCACTGTGCCCGAGAACTCCAGGCCAGGTATCTCGAGCGCGGCGGGTCGCGGGTTGGGATACATGCCCATCACCTGCAACAAGTCGGCCCGGTTCAGCGCCGTTGCCCGCACCCGCACGACCACGTCCTCCGGCCCGCCGATGGGGTCGGGCACATCCTCGATCGTCAGCGAATCAGGACCACCATGTGAGCGAAGGACGACGGCGCGCATCGGACCAGTCTCCCACCCCGCCGACGCGGCCTCACGCTTCGGCGACGACTCGGACCTCCCCGGCCACCGGATCGACGTCGATCCATGCTCCATCGGGGATCTCGGTCAGCGCGCCCCGAGCCCCGACCACCGCAGAGATCCCGAGCTCGCGGGCCAGCACTGCCGCGTGGCTCAAAGGACCTCCATCGGCCGTCACGATTGCACTCGCCAACGTGAGCACCGAGTTGTACGCGGGTGTGGTGCACGGGACCACGAGTACGTCGCCGCGACGGAGGCGATCGATCGCTTGCTCCGGCGAGTTGGCCCGACAGGCCCGTCCGCGAACGATGCGATCACCGACGCCGACCCCTTTCAGGCCACCCGTCGACCGGTCGCCACCCATCCCGAGTTGCTCGATGACGATCTGCACCATCCGTACAACGTCGGCCAGCGGCTTGGGCAACAGTTCCAGCGGAGGCGCCGGCTCCGGCTCACCGAGGTGCAGCGGCGCGTCGAGCGCTGCAAGATCGTGTCGATGGGCCCGCCTCCGAGCAAGCTCGGCAGCCCCCGGGCCCGCGCCGGTAATGGTGGCCAGGGAGATCTCGTGCGGGTGCAACTCGAGTGCATCTTCCGGTCGCGCTGCACCTCCCGCGGCGACCATGCGCCGCCCGACTTCCAGCATCGCCAACCTCAGCAACCCCAGCGGCCACTCGGCGGTGGTCGGCCCGTTGTCGTCGCGCAGGTTCATCGCCGACCGCGCTTGCTCCAACCTGTCGTCGAAGTCTTCCTGATGGGCGGCCGGCACCCGAGACCGAATGAGCTCGACCCGGTACTGCAAACCGTCGCCAACCGCACGCTCCACGCCATCGAGGATCGTCGCCAGCACCACATCGGGGATCTCGGCCAGGGTGACGCCGTCGATGTCGTAGCGACTGATCATCATCGCCCCGCGGTACTCCAAGTACCGATCGAGATCGGCCGCGGCGCCGGGGCTGATGGCCCGAACCTCGTCAAGGTCTCGCGGTGCCGCGCCGGAAGCTTCGACCGCCGTGCGCAACCGGGCGAGCACGTGCATCGGCCCGCTCGTCGACGGTGAAGCGCCTTCCAGCAATGGAATCGCGTCGATCGGCTCGACTCCCCACTCGCGGCACCCCACGAGGTAGAAGCCGATTGGTCCGAGGTCATATCCGTGCAGCCAGTGGTGATGCTCCCAGCTGGCTCGGCAGTGCTCGACGACCTCTTGTGCATGATCGATCAGCGTCGGCTCGTCGAGCTCACTGAGGTCGACCTTCTGGATGGCGAGGTTGCGAGACTCGATGAGCGCTCGTCCACCATGTTCCCAATCGGCCACCACCTTGCGCCACGGTCGTTCGATCCGTGCTCGTTCGGCTGCTCTGGTGCGGCGGCGGAACTCCGGATGGAAGCGACCGACGGCCTTCAGCACGAACCGAGGCGGCAGGTTCTTGGCCGGGCGGTCGGCGGCGATCAACGGCCGCAGGCGTGTGTACATGAAGCCGTTCACGAATCGGCAGTCGAGTGTGTCGGCCGGCGTGCCAAACAAATTACTGCCGAAGTTTGCATTCATCATTTGTGGTTTACCAATGATGATTATGAGAAAAAAGGCACACTCATAAAATGGAATCCAGCGGTAAAAACCCAAGCAGACAAAGATGCATTGTGGAAAGCCTTGCTCGA
>JANPOJ010000089.1:0-4270 GCA_031427935.1 Ilumatobacteraceae bacterium
GAGGGTGTCATTTGGCTCGCACACGAGGGCGAGAGCGGCGTCGTGGACATCGTCTCGTCCGGTGGTGGCGAGCAGGAGTCCTGCGGCTTGGGCGAGCTCGACGGTGAGGGAGCGGACGTCGACGGCCTTCAGTGCGTGAGCGAGGCGTGCTTGACGGGCGGGGCGCCGCCATACCTGCCCGACTATCCCGGCGTGGGTCAGGATCTGTTGTTCAGATTGGTGCGCTATGGCGAGGCGGGCCCACATAGATCTGTCGTTCCGGTCAAGGGCAATGAATGCACCGGCGTCCAGGACCAATCTGCTCACGCGGCCGAGGACGCCTTCTTCGTGGTTCGTGGGCGCACCGTCTGCTTCCGGTCGGCTTCTGCTTGCCCGTTCAGTTCCTCGTCGGAGAACACGCCGAACTCGGCGGTGTAGGAGTCGACGGCGACGGCGAGCGCGTCTTGTCGTTCGAGCTGGTCAAGGCGTTGCGCGAGGGCGTCCTGCAGGATGCCCGAAACGTTCAGGCGTGCAGTTTGTGACTTGATCTTGTCGTACAAGTCATCGGGCAGGTAGACCTGCATCTTCGGCATGCGGCCAACTATACACCCATTGATCCAGAGCGCGCCTCGCAGCAGTGCATAACAACGACGCGGAAGGATGCGCAGCAACGGCGGACGAACTCGCAGCGAACGAAGCATCCGCGCCTTTGACATACCCGGCGGCTGAGGCTGTGTCGGCGCGTTTCAGCCTGGGCACCGGCTGGGACGGAAGCCGTCCCACGTGTTGGCGCGGAGGCACCGCGATGGTGGGTGTTGGGAGTTAGGCGCTGACCAGCCAGGGATCGGTGATATCGATGTACCGATCGACCTTCATCAGTGTCTCCCACTCGGCGAACTTCGAGGCCATCTCGTTGGGCATCTCCCCACTCTCGCCTCGACGGGCTTCAGTCTCAGAGGTGAAATAGGCGACCTCGGTGCACTCGTTGTCCGCGAAGTACGCCGTCACGGAGCCGATCAGTTCCGGCCGTGCCTCGGCAAGCATCGGGTCGGCCTCGTGCTCGAGTTCCACGAGCCGGTCGCGGTCGGCGCAATGCCCTTCCATCACCTGCACGAAATGGGCGTTGTCGAGTGTGCCGTGGGTCATAAGTTGGACGTCGTCGGTGTCGTGGAACCGGACCGGTCCCTCGAAACACTTCTCGGTCGCCGACCACCACTCGGTCTGCTCGCGACGATCACTGTTTTGCTGGGCGGCCTCACGACTCTCGAAGCGGGCAATCATGATGCAATCACCCGACGACGTGCACCCGGCAGTCGAGCCGAGGTACCCGATCGCTCCAGGCATCAGGTCTCGCTGCCAGATCTCGAGTCGCTTGTGTACTTCCTCAGGATTTGCGGTCCTGCCTTCGATGACCTGAATGAACATAGCCAACCTCCTTGACGCGGCGCTCAAAATCGCGAATCCAGCATCCTCCGCATACCGCGCAGCGTCAAGACATTGTGAAGCAGCGGGAGCACCGAACATCGCATCCCGGCGCGTTGTGTGCAGATCGTGTAGCTCCGGACTTGATCAACACCTTCAACAATCCCGGTTCACAATGACTCTGACATAGCTGTTGACCCATTCGACAACAGCGGTGAGGGCGTCGGGCTTGAGGTTGAGGGGTTCACCGTCGGTGTTGACCGCCGGCGACTGAACTGCTCCGAGGCGCTCTCCACGCTGTGGTTTTCGATCGTTGCGCAGCGGGCGGTCATGAGCGGGTTGGTGTGACCGAGCAACCTCTGGATGACGTGCTGTGGGAGCGCCTGGTGCCGTCGGTTTGACTCCACGGCCGACTATGGCAACTTCCATAGCGTGCCCCCACGGCATTCACCACTGAAGCACTCACAGCAGAACTCGTCGCCGACACCGGTGCTTCGGTTGTAGTAGTCGTGTCGTCGTCCGCCCTTTTGCCGCCCCGGCGGAAAGCGGTCGGCACCGGACCCGCGTTGACCTGCGGTTTCGCGTTGCCCGACTTTCTGCTGGGGGGTTGGCACCCCCAGATTCCCCCGTCCCCTTCGACGACATTTCCCCTGGTAGAGGGGCTTGCTGTCGCTGGGGGGAATTCGCCGCCCTCGCCCTTTTTTCTGTAAAAGCCCTGTTCAGATGGTATTTTGTGGAGCTGGGGGGAATCAAACTGCCGCCTGCGGGATTTCGCCCGTGCAGGTCAGAGGGCATCGGACCAGTTCAGAGAGGATTTCGGACTGACCGGCAGTGTCCGTGAGCTCCCGCTGAAATCGCACATTCCGCGTCCTACCGCGTCCTCTCGCGTCCTGCGAAGGAGCCGACGACGTTTGCCAGATGGTCACTCACGGTGAACATCGAGCGCGTGCGGGGCCTGCGAGACTGGTGAGGTGCTGATTGTTCGGGGGGCGAAGAAGGTGCTCGACCGGATCGGCGGGGTCACCGCGTCGGACTCGGATGGCTCGACGACGCGTCTCGGCGACTGGTACGTGAACGTGTTGTTCTGGAAGCCACAGGTCGCCTTGTTCGTCAACGACGCGACGCTGCTGCCCGTATTGATGCCGTTCGCGCCGGCAAGCACGCTGCTCGACCGGTTTCCGTCGACGTTGCACGCCCAGCTTCAAGCCCTTTCGATCCCGCGAACGTCCTCCGAGCGGGAGGTTGCCGAGATGGAGCAAATCAGAGCGGCCAAGACCGCGAGCCGCAGCGTGCTCGGCGTGATGAACGAGTTCAAGTACCTCGCAGAGGTTTACGCGCAGCTTGATGGTGAGACCGACTTGATGGCCCTGTCACTTCGGTTGGCGGAGACTCCATGCGGTCCGCTGTACAAGCGGCACATCAGCCCTGACCGTGAACTGGCAGCGCTCGCGTCCACGTAAGTCAGTCCGCGGGTCGTGGCCCCAGGGGAAGTCCGCTCCCGTCAGAGGTCGCCTATCCAGAGTTCGTGATCCTCCCAAGCGGTGACAGCCCGCCAGCCGACAGACGCAAGCAGCCGCTTGCTGCGCACGTTGTCGGCGTGGAGCAGACCGGCGACATGATCTCCCGAGCGATCGGCCTGACCGAGCTGCGCTTTGACAAGGTCGTACACGCGCCGTCCGGTGCCGCTGTGCTGGTGATCGGAGGCCACCGCCAGTGCCTCGAGCCAGATACCTTCGACATCGACACGAACGATGTCCTGCCAGGCGGCGACGGCAACGAGCCCACCTTCGTCGTCTTCGATGAGCGCGAGCGCGCGACGTTGGAACGTCGAGCGCGGCACGTCGTTGACCCAGCCGACTGCGCTATGGCGTACCCAGTCCTCGACGGCGTCCTCGAAGGGCAGGCCGGTCGAGCACGTGAACTCGGCGAGGCGTTCGGCGTCGCCGCCGTGGTGGTCGTAGGAGCGCAGGATCACCGGGCCGATGCGGCCGACCGGACCAACGACTGCTGCTCGGCCGCTGCCAGCAGGCGGACACTGCCGGGCACTCGTGCATTGGGGTCGGCGTCCGGGTCGAACGCAGGCCGAACCCAGATCGTAGTCGCGGCCGAGTCGAGTCGTTCCGTGTCGACGACCACCAGCGACTCAGGGCGCGTCATGCTGCTCGACCCGGTCGTCGGGATCTGGAGAGATCGGCCCTCGTCGTCGAGGATGAACGCGACGCGTCCGGAGGCGTTGATTACGCGCCCGGCGAAGGTCTCGACGCGTAGTCGATCGGCAAACTTGGCTCGTGCGGAAGCGGTGAGCAGCCCGAGTCGGGTCAACGCGCCGCCGGTGTCAGCATCGACCTCCATCGGATCGGGCTCATCGTCGCGGTGGCGGGCGATCCAGTTAGCGACAAAGCCGGCGGCGCGATGCTGAGCGAGCTTCTCTGCGGCGGCATGGATCTCTTCTGCGGTGGCGGCGTCACCGGCGCGGACCAGACGAGCGACATCCAACATCAGCGACGAGTACCACACGGCCCGACCGCGTGCGCCTCGATCCGACCGTGGCACGACCGTGATTGGGGTGGCGGTGAGGCCCTTTTCCCGCAAAGCGCGAAGCGCGGAGTCGCTGCGGAGCCGTGCGCCGGGACGCAGCACCTGAGCCAGTTCTGCTGACGTGGTGAGCGGCCAGGGAAGAATCACGACTTCAGTCTACCCTGAATCCGCGATCTGCAGGTTCAGGATCGCCACAGCGCCGCCAGTCAGTCGTGGTCCTCCAGGAATGGCCGAACTCCGAGGAGGCCCGGTGAACGGGAGACGTGCGCATTGCTGACAATCCGAGTGGCGTGTACCTGACAATCCGAGGCACCCGCTCGGGGGACGTCCT
>JANPOJ010000090.1:0-5109 GCA_031427935.1 Ilumatobacteraceae bacterium
GATACATCGCCAACTGGCATGCCATCGCCGGCCATCGCGACTACTGGGCTTCGTTCGATCTGCCGCGGATGTTCGGTCACCTGTGGAGCCTGGCGATCGAGGAGCAGTTCTACCTGATCTGGCCGGTGGTCGTCGGGGTGATCGCCTGGCGCAGCCGCCACGCTCAACGCACCGTCATGATCGTGTGTGTTGTCACCTCGCTGGTGTCGTTGGGTCTGATGATCGCACTGTTCGACCCGGCGGATCCGACGAGGGTGTACATCGGCACCGACACACGGGCCAGCAGCTTGTTGCTCGGCGCATTGTTCGCTGCTGCACCGATGCGCAAGGCCGTGCTCGCCGTCACGTCGCGACTCGCTGGTGCGTTCTCGATCACGGTCGGGATCATCGTTGCCATCATCGGGTTGTCGTGGTTCTTGATCGACGGGCCATCGTCGACGTGGCTGTTCCGCGGTGGCCTGTTTGCCCACTCGCTGTGGTCGGCGGAGCTGGTGGCCGCATGCGCAGCGCGCCCGGCCGCGGCGGCATCGCGGTGGCTCGGTTGGGCACCGTTGCGCGTGACGGGCGTGTTGTCGTACAGCCTCTATCTCTGGCATTGGCCGATGTACGCCTTGCTGTCCGAACAGCGCACAGGAATGTCGGGTTGGACGTTGCTGGCGTTGCGCATCGCCGCATCGTTTGCGGCTGCGGCGATCTCCAAGGTCGTGGTGGAGGATCCTGTCCGCTTCCGGGCCACCTGGGCGCGGGGTCGTCGCGGCGTGGTGACGCTGATCGGTGTCACGGCAGCGGTCGCCGCGTTCTGGGTCGTGGTACCGCACCCGCACACCGCTCCTGCTGCCTTCTCACTCGATCAGTTCGCCTCGACGTCTGTGGCCACTCCCACGCCCGCCCCAACGACAGACGTGGCGCCGTCGACCGTGCCCCTGAAGGCCGCACCGAACCCGGTCGCGGCGACCACCACGGCAAGCCCCACGACCATCGCACCGACGACCACCACTGAGGCGCTGCTCGCCCCGACGACGCGGGTGTTGATGGTCGGTGATTCGATGGCGTTCGACGAGTGGCCGGCCGTGGCCTCGGCGATGTTCGCCGGCAGGATCTCGATCGGCGGCTACGTGTCGCCGGGCGCCGGGTTGCTCGACACGCGGTACGACTCGTCGACCGAGATCGACAAGATGGTCGTCGATTTCAAGCCGGACCTGGTGCTCTATCAGGGGTCGCTCTGGGACTCCGGCACTGCCGGGGCGCAGCGTGCCGCCTACGAGCGGTTCACCGACCTCGTGCTCGGCCAGGGCGTCCGCTTGGCACTGATCACGATTCCGCCGTTGCGCGCGGACCATCAGGACCCCGTGCACCTGGGGGCGCTCACCGGCATCATGCACGACATCGCCGACGAACATCCGGGTCAGGTCTTCGTCCTCGACAGCGACGAGGTGTGGGGCCCTGTGTTCAGTCAGGATGTCAACGGCGACAAGGTTCCCGAACGCAAACCCGACGGTGTCCATGTGTGCCCGTCCGGCGCGGCGATGTACGCCGTCTGGCTGACCGAGCAACTGCAGCAGCGCTTCGCTGATTTCGTTCCCGCGCCGGTCGCCGATTGGGCCACCGGCGACTGGGTCGACGACCCGCGCTACACCCAACCCGAGGGCATCTGCGCAGTACTGCCGTAGGGCTAACAGGTGCCGGGCGGTTGCGGGGTCACGAGGTAGCCGTCCACGCCGACGGGCAGTTCGATCACCGCCGCCGGCAACCGCAGGTCGCTGTACTGGTGCAGCAAGGTCTTGGCCTCGGGCGGCAGGTCGGTCATGGACGTCAGCAACGTATGGCCCCAGCGGGTGAAGAGCAGTGTTCGCAGGTCATCTCGTCCGGCCTCGCACAACACCTGCAGCAGATCGGCTTGCAGTTGGTCGGAGCGTTGTGCCTCGTCGCTGCTGCGCGGGTCGAACGACGCTTTCACCACCGCACCGGGCAGCGCTGTGAACGCATCGATCACGGGCTGGCTGGCGACGTACCACAACGTCGAGCCGGCCTGATCTGCGCGGACGACACGGAACGGCGTCACGCCCGACACCCCCCACGGGCCGACCCCTGCGTGGACGCGTTGGTGCTTCTCCAGCTCCAACGCCAACCCGAATGCAACCGAACCCAGTGCAACCGGATCGACCTCGTTGATCTGGTACCTGGTCGTCGGGTCGAGCGAGGTTTCGAGCTGCGCCGCCAACGCCCCAGTGATGGCACTGTCGCGTTGGTACGGGACCTCGGCTGTCGAGGCTCGAACGACCCCGATGCTTGTCGCCGCGAACGCACACACGACGACGACTCCGGCGACGATCTGCATCCTGCGATCGTCGAACGAACGAGCTGGATCGAGTTGCGCCCGCGCCCGCCAGGTGAGCCAGCACGACCAGACGCAGGTAGCGATCCACAAGGCGACGAGCGGCAACATCCACCGGATCACGTACTCGAAGAACACGCCGAAGATTCGAGTCGTGGACACGAACCCCAGCACGGTCGCAGCGACCAGCACGGCGTACAGCGACAGCTCGATGCGGTCGCGCCGCTTCCATGCCCACCGTGCCGACACCACGACCAACGCTGCGAACAACACGAATCCGAGATAATTGGGCGTGCTGCGCGGATCCTTCTGCGCGTCGGCGATCCATGGCCCCAGCAGGTTGAAGCGGCCGATCATTGCCGTGATAGCGGCCCGGGCTCCGACGAATGGCTCACCGGGGTCCGAGAACTGGTGGTAGAGCTTGCGGAGGTTGCCGGTACCGGGTTGCAGTTGCTCGATCACCGGTGGCAGCCAGGCCACGATCAGCGTCGCGCTGCCGATCAGCAACCAACGCAACGGGTGTCGTTCGTCCAGACGGTCAGTGCGCAACCACACCCAGCCGAGCCAGGCGACGGTGCCACCCAGCAGGCCGCCGACCAGCACGGTGTAGCTGATGTGGGTTTGCACGCAGTGGCTGCCGATGGCCACGGCGATGGGCAGCAGCGCCAGGTGCTCGCAGACAAGACCCCACACGAGTACCAGAAACAGCGCGAACGCGAAGACTGGCACCCACACGTTCCACGGTTCGAGGAAGAACCGCGGAGCGAGGGCTACCGCGACCACCGTCAGGCTCGAGGCCGTCAGGACGGCGATCGATGCGCCACCGACGCGCTTGGCGACCAGGACCGCGCCGGCGATTGCGGCAAAGTGGAGGAGGTCAACGGCGCTGACCATGGCAAAGGCGGTCGACCCGAACACCTTGTAGAAGGGATAGAGCAGGTAAGCCATGCTCGGTCCCGGTGTGGAACCGAGGTCCTTGACGCGGGCGGCGACGCCGATGAGGGGTGGATGGCGAGGAATGGCACGTACCAGGAACTCGGTGTGGGAGAAGTCGCCAGTGAGGTACCACGTGGCGCTGGCGACGGAGGCCAGCGTGACGCAGAGGATGATCACCGCGGGCACGACCGCGAGGATCGGGTACCTACGGATTGCATCGGCGAACCGCGCGGTGGCCGTTCGGATCACGGCAACTCGGCGACGATCATCCGGGCAACTCGGTCGCTGCCCTCTGTCGTCAAACTTCCGTCGTCGGTGCGAACCGCAACCGCGCCATCGACGCATGTCTCCCACCACTGGCACGGCAGCGAGGTGGCCGCCAGTTGATCGCCGATGAAGCGGGTCGGATCGATCAACGTCGCGCCCGCCCGATCGGCGGCGGCCTCGACGCCGCTGTGCCCGGGTTGCGCAACGATCACCACTCGATGGCCTTTCGCCGCTTGCACAGCTCGGGTCACCGCCGTTGCATCGCACCCGGTGGCGTCGGAGAACGAGAGCACGAGCGCTGCCGGATCGAATCGATCGAGGGCGTTGGTGACTGCGTCGGCTGCGTCGCACCACGACGTCGCGCCCTCATCCCACCGCAGGGTTCGCCCGTCCTCGTGGATGCGCCGCGTCACGGGCAGTTCGGTTCTGGTCAGGAATCCATCGGTCAACAGCACGACATCGACGCGTGCGTCGTGACCGGCGATCGTCGGCCATTGCCACCAGACCAGCCCAGCGACGAGTGCCACGATCGACACGAGCTTGGCGGGTGAGCCAAGCGGCTCTCGGACCCAGTGTCGTGGAGGACTCACCAGGTCGTGAGGGTAGCAGGCGAGTATGGTCGGCACCCGTGGGAGACTGGTCGGCGACGCGATGGCCGTTGCGCGCCGGTGTGATCGCTGGTGGTGCGTCCATCGCCTTGCTCGCCCAGCGTGCAGGCATCGCCGGGGGCAGATTGGCCACCGGCTCGTGGGGTGCGGTGCTGGCCCGATTCGATCTCGCCGCGCCGCTGCTCGTCGCCCTGGTCGCGTTCGTGGCCGCCCGCCGGTGCCTCGCCGGCCGCAGCACCGGTGGCTTCGGAATGCGGTGGATACCGGCGACGTACGTCGCGTGGGCGTTGACCATCCTGTTCGCCAAGGCGGCGTTGCACGTGCAGGCCTCGCCCCGACAGTTCTTGACAACCTTCATCTTCTTCCGAGTTGGCGGCACTCCCCTGTTCGGCCTCGGCGCCGGTCCGCTGGTGTTGACGCTGGTGCTCACCGTCGTGCTCATGCCGGTGCTGATCGGTCTCCATCGCAGCGGTGCCGGCCGCCGGAGCCAGTGGTCCGTTCCCGTCGCCCTGGTGGTCGCCGCGCTGGCGTATCGCGCCGTGTGCACGGCGACCGATCGCATCGGGCTGTTCGGTTCGCTGAGCTGGTTGCCGAACCACCTCGATCTGATCGGGATCGGTCTGGCGGTTGCCCTGCTCGATTCGTCCGCCATCGAGGAACGCGCCCGTCGACGTCTTCGCCTCGCAGGACTCCTCGTCGCTGTCGTCTCATTCGCTATCGCCGCGTTCGCCCTTGGCCTGCCGAGGTCGCCGGTCATGGCGACATCCGCCGACGTCCATCTGTACGCGCTCGCTGCTCTCACGTTCTCGGCAGGTCTGCTGTGCGCCGCGTGCCTGTTCCCACCGACGTTCAGCCGGCGGACCGCACCTCGGCTGTCCATGGTCGTGGCCATCACTGCACCTGGCGTGCTGCTGACCGGCGAGCCGGCCTTCACGTTGGTCGCCCGGCAGTACCACGAGCGGG
>JANPOJ010000091.1:0-10307 GCA_031427935.1 Ilumatobacteraceae bacterium
GGGTCGTTGAGCTCGTCGTACCCCGCAGGCATCGCCGGCTCGAGCCGATCGACTAGGTCGGCACGCGCACCGAGTGAGGCTCGAACTTTGTCGAGCCAGTCGTCGGCGATGTTGATGATGGCCATTGGTGTCTCCCGGCAACGCTGGCGGCAGCTTCCCCTGCTCAGCGACACTAGTCGGTAGCGTTGTGGAAATGAGTCGCCACGCCTTCCGGCGCCGCACCGAATCCCACCCGGGGCACCGCTCCGTTGCGGGCGGCCTGGCCCGAGCTGCAGTGTTCGGTGTCAGCGATGGTCTGGTGTCCAACGTGTCGTTGGTGATCGGTTTCGCCGGGGCGGGCGTCGACTCGTCGGTCGTGCGTCTGGCCGGGTTGGCCGGCGCGATCGCCGGCGCCACCAGCATGGCCGCCGGAGAATGGGTCAGCATCTCCGCGCAGAACGAACTCGTCTTTCGCGTGCTCACCGTCGAACGCCGGGAGCTCGAGCACAACTCTGCATCGGAGACCGCCGAGTTGGCCGCCATCTACGAAGGCCACGGCATGACCCGCCAGACCGCGCTCGACGCGGCCAACGACGTGATGCGCGAGCCCGAGGCCGCACTCGCGGTGCATGTTCGCGAAGAGCTCGGTGTCGACCCCGACGAACTGGGATCACCGTGGAGCGCCGCCGGCCTGTCGTTGGTGTGCTTTCTGGTCGGTGCCCTCTTGCCCGTGATCCCCTGGTTCGCCGGAAGCGGAAATGGGGCCAAGGTGGCCTCGATCCTCATCGGCGTCGTCGCCGCTTCGTTCGTGGGATTGGCGATCGGCAAGTTCGCCGAACGTCACCTGGTGTGGAGCTCGACCCGCCAGGTGCTGATCCTGTTGGTCGCCTGTGGCGCGACCTACCTGGTCGGCAAGCTGCTGGGTGTCAGCGTCAGTTAGCTCGGCAGCAGGCTTCGCGTACTGCGTTTGCTCGGGGTTTGACCGGTTTCCGTGATGCAAACGCAGGTGCGGGACTTGTGCCCCTCTGCATGGAGCACAAAGCAATTCTGCACCTCTGTTCGCTCGCGCTGATCCAAAAACCTGGCAACGCGAGTCCGGAAATGTGCCGCAGCGCCTCTCTGACGACCGAACCGACGACGTTGGTCGCCGCGCCACCGTCGCTGAGACGGTCAGCGTGTGACCAGTGAACGCCCCAACGCTAGCGGGACCTTCCGGCGTCGATCGAATCGGCCGCCGCGCCACATCTGCCGCGCGGCGATAGGTAACGACGAACTGGGCAGCCCCTTTTCGCTACGTAGCCTTCCGGGGCTGCCCGATTCGACCGATCGCATCGATGCCGGTATCGGGCGCCGGCCGCCCAGCGCTCAGATGTACCCAGGTCTCCTCACGTTGCTGCCGAAGTCAGCGTCAGTTAGCTCGAAGCCTTGTCAGCGCCGCTGCCAAGCCGAAGCCAAGGCGGGATGGGTTCACGGCGACATCGCCGGCACGATCTACCGAGGGGTGTTCGGCTTCAGCGTCGACCCGGCGACGATGACTCATCCGATCAACAAGCCACCGGTCGACGTCAGCTGAGGCCGAGGATGGTCACAACCCGTGCGAGCGCTCGCGCACGGGTGCTATCTGCAAGATCACTCGCTCGCTCTGGATGTCGCCCTGGTAGTCCTTCGACGTGTACTTCTGCGAGAGGGCATCGATGTGCGCCCGTGCCTGCGGGCCGCGGATCTCGCCGGCGACCGCTCCGCGCACTTCGGCGTAGGCGTACGGATTCTCCGTGCTCCACACGGCGACCGTGACGTTCGGATCAGCCGCGATCGAGGTGTACTTGGCGCGGTGGATCTCGGTGTTGATCAGCAGATGATCGTCGTCGGCATCGACCCACATCACGTGGGTGGCGATGGCGCCGCTGGGAAGGTGGAAGGAGATCGAACCGAAGTTCTTGCCTCGGGCGAGGTCGCGGATCACTGGATCAAGCATCGGGTCACGATACGTGCTTCGATGGTGGAATGAGTCAACTGAACGTGCTGGGCGAGGAACTGCAGCCATGCTCGATGGACCCGTTGACCGGTTACTACCGAACCGGCTGTTGCGAGAACCGGGGTGATGATCCGGGCCTGCACGTGGTGTGCGTGGTGGCCACCGACGAGTTCCTCGCGTTCTCCCGGGCGGTCGGCAACGACCTGTCGACCCCGATGCCGCAACATGGGTTCGCCGGCCTGAGCGACGGCGATCAATGGTGCCTGTGCGCGGCTCGTTGGCAAGAGGCGTTCGAGGCCGGGGCCGCGCCGAAGGTGCGGCTGGCATCGTCACATCTCTCTGCTTTGGAGTACTCGAGCCTCGCCGACCTACGCGCTCACGCCATCGACAGCTGAGGCGTCTGCGCAGAGGTAGCCGGCTGCGCCCACTGCTCGTCGCGCCGCACAACCTCGCCGTCGAGCGTGATGGCCAGTGCTCGGTAGCCGGCGAAGCGGGTGACCCAGTCGACACCATCGAGCCCCATCACGAACGCTGCGGTGGCGAACGCATCAGCCCATGTGAGATGCGGGCCGACCACGGTCATCGACGCAAGGGACCGCGCCGGCTGGTCGGTACGTCCATCCCAGAGGTGACGACCGCGCGCCGCGGTACCCGAGGTCGCCACGGCGTCACCGGCGACCTCCACGATCGCCCGGATCGCATGGCGGGCGTTGTTGTTGGGGTCGGCAATGGCAACGCGCCATGGCGCGCCATTTCCGGCGGTGCCACGGGTCTGGATGTCGCCGCCAACCGACAGGTACCACTGCCGCAGGCCCGCCTGGTCGAGGCGCTGCGCGGCCAACTCGGTCGCCCACCCCTTCACGAACCCGGCCGGATCGATGGTCGTATTGCCAGGCCGCCGAGCACGGAACGCGCCATCGCTGACATGTTCGAGCCACGTGCAGGCATCGAGCACCTCGACGACCTCGGGACCGGCGTCGAGCACGTGCAGATCGCCGCTGTTGATGCGACTGATCGCGCTGGTCGATCGGAACGTCGAGAAGACATCCTCCAGGCGGTCGAGCTCGAACCACATCGCTTCGACCGCGCGATCGATCTCCGACGCGTCGATCCTGTCGTGCACGTGCACGCTGGCCATCGTGCCCATCACCGGATGGGTGCGAATCACCGTTGGCGGGAGCAGAGTCGGCATCAGCCCAGGCTGTCGAGCAGCGCTTGCAGCGAACGGACGTAGCCGCGGGACGTGATGGTTGCGCCGCTGACGCCGTTGATGTTGGCGCTCTGCGACTTCATCACTTCGGTGTGCAGGATCGGGAGCGCCTGGCGGTTGATCGCCACCGACCGGCGGTGGTCGCTGGGATAGTGGATGGCATCGACGTCGCAGATCTGCCCGCTCGCCGAGACGATCGCCTCGACCTGCACCGGGCCCCACCTGGTGTCGACCGTCGGCCCGTCCTTCGCTTGGCCCTCGCACGCGCCGGACGCAGCCCTCGGTTGGGTGGTCGCGGCTGGCTGCTGGGTCGCTGCTGGTTGCTGTTGCTGTGTCGGTTGTTGCGCAGGTGCGGCGGGGACGAGCGGCGCCAGCGACGGCACCGGTGTCGGCTGCCCGCTCGCGGCCGGCAGCGTCGACGACACAGCGGGAGGATCGACCGCCGTGGTGGTGTCGGTCTGACCGAGTCGTGGCAGGGCCGCAGCAGCACTGCCGCCGAGGTTGACGGCCGCTCCGCTCGACGGTCGATCCAACAGGGCGACGAGGCCGGACGCAGCCGTGGTCATGGCGATGGCCGGAAGGAGGCGCCTGCCGAGGGATGCGGGGGGTCGTTTGGTCATGTTTGCTACCACCAAGGCTGTTCGAAATGGATGTCACTGCCGGCGACGCCGGCATCGAGGAGACCGGCGCGGCCCGCCCACAACAAGCGCTCGGGCCCGCACAGCAGGCAGACCCGCTCGCCGAGATCGGGGATGGCCTTGCGCAGAACCTTGCCGGAGAACGGGTCCTTGATCGCCAACGTCGCGGTCGGGCCGACCAGGGTCAACAGCTCGCCACCGAGCTCGCGGGCCATGCCTCGCAGCTCGTTGGCGTAGACCAGATCGTCGTGCTTGCTCGCCCGGTAGAGCACGATCGGCTGATGTCGGCGATCGAGCCGCTCGAGCATTGCCTTGACCGGGGCCACGCCGATGCCACCGACGATGAACAACACCTTGCGGTCGTCGATGGTGCGCGGCGTGAATGCGCCGAACGGACCCTCGACGACCATCGGCGTGCCACGCGGCAGCTTGCCGATCGAGGCGCTGGCATCACCCAACGACTTCACCGAGATCTTCAGACCGTCAGTGGTGGGCGCTGCGGAGAGCGAAAAGGGGTGGGCCTGCCACCACAACCCCTTCGCCAATGGCCGAACGATCACGAACTGACCGGCATCGCCCACCATCTTGTTCAAGTTGCCGCCGGCCAGCCGCAACTCGGTGGTGTTGTTGTTCAGCTTGCGCGTCTCGGCGATGTGCAGCGGGCGCATCGAGGCCATGATCAGCCGACCCCACCGGCCGCGGATCAGCATGACGCCGACGCCGACGTGGATGGCGATCCACATCCAGCGTGAGAACGCATCGTCGGCGAACAACTCGCCCCACACGATCTCGTGCGAGAAGGAGATCGCGAATCCGGCGTATGCCAAGAGGTGCACGAAGTACCACGTCTCGTACGACATCTGCCGGCGAATGCTGCGCAGGGATGTGATCGTGACGGCGCCGATGATCAGGGAACCAACGAAGGCGGTCGCCATGTAGGAATCGCGGCCGGTGAGGTCGATGATGGCCGCACCGAAACCGCCATCGACGCCCCACGCAAACACGCCGGCGACGACGTGCACGCCGATGAGCACCGCCATGGTCTCACCGAGGATGCGATGCCAGATGAACACCCTGTCGAGCCCGTACCGGTGCTCGATGGCCAGCGGTCGTCCGGCGAGGGCCAATCCGGCGAGACCGGCGAACGAAGCAGCGATGCCGGTGAGTTGGGTCAGGCTGGTGGCCGCCGGCGCGGCGCCGTTGGTGAGGTTGTCGAAGCCATGGTGACGGAACCACACGGTGAGGATGACCCCGAACGCCGCGCAGAAGAACGACAGCAGATGGTTGTCGCTGAAGATCGTGTACCGATGCCGGGGCAACGGCTGGGCGACGCCACGGCGCGTTTGGGGGCGGTCACGAACAGCTGCAGGCATGGCCAACACTTTGGTCGACGCAGACCAAACCTTCACGTGACCGACGTAAGAGTTCCGTAAGAAGGGTCTGCAGCCCTGCGTGGTCTACAGGCCCGCGTTGTAGTGCGAGGTAATTGTCGCCTGCGGGAGAACCTGGCTGTAAACCGCGACCTCATCAAGCGTGCCGGCGAAGTAGTGGCCCGGCGGATTTTGGATGCGTCCGAACGCGAAGGGGATCGCCCCGTTGCCGGGGTTGCCGCTCGTGCTGGATGCCGATGCGACGAGCACGGCGTCAACGTACAGCTGCATCGCGCCGCCGGACTTCACACGGGTGAAGACAACGTAGTGCCAGTTCCCGTTGTTGTATCCGCCATTCGACGAAAGAACCGAATCGGCGCTTCCGTTGGTGCCAACCCCGGCAACAAGGTAGCCGTCGCTGCGGAGCGAGATGCCGAAGTCCTTTGCGGGGTTGATGTCGGTTGTGATCATTCCTGCACCGTCGTTCCACAGCACACTGGTTCCGACTCCTTGCGTCGACTTGAACCAGAACTCGATCGAAACATTGTCAAAGATCGTAGGCGGGGTAGTCGCGTAGTCGTTGACACCGTCGAATTGCACAGCTGTGTTGGGGTCAGAGGCGAGCGCTCCAGCGACACCGAGCGTCGGTCCGTCTACGTAGAGACCGTTGATGCCACCAAATGTGTTGGTCAGCGCCGTGGAGGGAGGTGTGTCGCCGAGACGCCAGTAATACCCCAGACCTGGCGTGGCGAGAACGGCGTCCGAGTACCGAGCTCTGCCGACGATCGTGATGTTGTACGGCTTCTGCGCCGATGCGCCCGAGGCATCGGTCACGTTGATCGCGACCGGGAACGTGCCACCCGTGGTCGGATTGCCCGAGACCGTTCCACTTGCCGGGTCCAGCGCCAGCCCGGCTGGCAGCCCAGTCTGAGACCAGGCGTACGGCAGTGTGCCACCGCTGGCCGACCCCGGCGTCGACGCGTATGACACGCCGACCTTCCCGTTTGGCATCGCTGACCATACGACTGCGAGCGGCGAGCTGACCGTGATGGCATACGAGCGTTGTGCTGTAGCGGCCCACTTGTCAGCAACGGTGGCGGTCAACGTGAACTGCCCTGCGGTCGTAGGGGTGCCTGTGACCAATCCGGTGTTGTCGATCGTCAAACCTGCGGGAATGCCCGTCTGCGACCACGTTGTCGGAGCGGTGGCGCCGATCGTCGTCACCCTGGTCGACGGATACACGAGGCCGACCTCGCCAGTCGGCAGCGAGGCGGTTGTCGGATTGACGATCATCAGCTGGGAGGTGGCCGAGCGAAGCGACGCGGTCAAGGTCGTCGAGAACGGCGCTCGTTTGCCCGAGCCGCTGAGCGCGAGAGATACGGCTGTCGGACGGCTGCAGGTTGCATCGGGCGAGGAGCCACGTTGACATGTCGCCGTAGCGGACGTGACGTGGCTGCCGAGCAGCACGACTGTCCCGGTCGGGTTGCCGTCCTTGCAGATCTGACGGAAGAGGGTCTGGGCGACGCTGTTGAACGCATACGTGACGACGGTTGGTGTGTGTACCGTTGCCGAGCTGTGCTCGGTCCAGCTGAAGCGCACGACGAGCGCACCGGTTTGCGCACAGCCGGCCGGGTCAGTCGTGGAGACGCCTGCGGTTGCGAAAGCGGTTGCGGGGTCGATGCCCCCGGATGCCTGCCCATCGCGGATCAGGAACGACGAGACCAGGGCGGCGTCATTGGAGTCGTTGATCTCGGCCGTCGTCGAGTCCGCGGCATTGAGCGAGGTGAGGAGCACGGACACCACGACGCCCGCGATCAGTCCGCTGAGCACGAGGGAGATCAAGACTTCGATGAGCGTGAATCCACGATCGCGATGGCGTCGCAAGTTAGCGCGCACTCGTAGGGCATTCATCGCTTGACGCTCCAGGATTGAACGAATGTCTTGGTGACCGTGCCTGCTGCCGGCTCGAAGTTGACCTGAGCCCGCACGATCACCTTGGCGGGATCGCACGTCGTGCCAGTGTTCTCGCAGGCAGAGAAGATGACGTTGCGTTGGGGGTACGCCGTGGAGCCGGAGCTCATCACGGTTGGGCAGACCGTGAGCCAATCAACCCTGATCCCGGTGGCGACAATTGAGGTGTCGAGCACTGATCCGGCCGACGGCGTGCAGGTCTGTGTGGGCACACCGCGCACGTATGCAATCGCCTCCTCAACCGCTCCGTCGGCGGCGTACTCACGATTGCGCACAACTTCGAGGCTGTTGCGGTTGTTCAGGCTCGTCGTGGCAATGCCCGCAAGGCCTGCACCGATGCTGCCGACCATCAGGACGAATCCGATCGCCATGAGCAGTGCTGCTCCGGAATCCTTGCGGGGTGCTCGAGTGGTCACGGTGTTCTGACCTTGATCCACATGGCCAGCTGACGTCCGAGCGGATCAACGACCTTGAGTTGCAACGGAGTGAGTGTCGTCGCGGTCGGGCTCGGGCACGCGCTACCTGCTCCGCTGACGCTGTAGCCGGTTGGCTGTTGGTAGCCGACGGTGTAGTTACCACCGGCGGCGACACACTGCAGCTGGACGGCCGCCTTGGTGGCTTCCGCGTAGTTGCGCATCACGACATCTGATTGAACGCCGGCACGTTGGGCTGCGCCGGCCTTGCTGGTAATACCGAGGCTCGCCAACAACGAGGTGACGGTCAGGCCGACGATCACGACGGTCAGCAGGACCTCGACCAAGGTCTCACCACTGTCTCGTCTCGCTCGCATCATCATTCCGGTCTGTCTGGTCTGTTCGATTGGTGGTTCGTTCGCAACACCGTCCGCCTGAGCCGCTCGCACAGCTCAGGCGGACAAGGAGGTTCAACTCAGGTGCAAGCGAAGGTCGGTGCAGCGGTCGCCGAACCGGCCGTCATCGTCAGAGTCCAACTCGTGCCGGACTTGAGGGTCGTAGCAGTCGCAATGGTGACGCCGCTTGGCAGCGTCAATGCGGGCGCCGCCCCGGACGTCAGTGCGTTGAAGTCGGCCGGGTACGTGTTGGTGTTCGACGCGAAGTAGACGGCGGACGCGGCCTTCGACGAATCGAGTGTCGCGTTGCACGCCGACGTCGAACCCTTGCTGACCAGGCTGCTGATCCCGACCACTGCGACAGCGGACAGGATGCCGATCAGGACGATCGCGATCAGGATCTCGACGAGGGTGAATCCCTTGTCGCCGTCTTCTTTGACATGTGTGTTCATTGTTCCTCTATTGGTGTTGGTGCCGTTGCCGGCACGGGTTTGTGTTTCGATGACCATCACTTGACCTGGCCAAAGATGCTGTACATCGCTGCGATCTGGGCCACAGCGACAAAACCGACGACGAGTGCGACGCACACGATGACCAGCGGTTGGAACAGCGTGGTCGCCTTCCTCATCGAGAAGGTGACCTCGCGTTCGTAGTAGGAGGCGGCCTTGTCGAGTTGATTCCCGAGGGTTCCGGTGCGTTCGCCGACCTGGATCATCTGCCGAGCGGCAATCGGGAACAGGTCCGTTTCCTCCATGGGCTCGTAGAGCCCACCGCCGCGGACCAATACCTCGCGTACCGCGACCATCTTCTTCTTGAAGAGCGAGTTGTTCGTACTGTCGGCGGACAGACCGATCGCTGCGGGCAACGGCACGCCGGCATTGGCGAGCGATGCCAGCACCCGCAAGAAGCGCTCGAGTGAAACAAGGTGGAACAAGTTGCCGATCACGGGCAGCTTCATCGTGACGACGTCGCGACGACCCTTGCCTCGCACGCCTCCGACCGCCACGGAGAACACGATGGCGCCGATCGCGAAACCTCCGAGCACGAACAGCCAGTCGTGCTGCATGAAATCGGTGAAGCCGATCAGCATGCGTGTCGGCAGAGGAAGGCTGGCGCCGAGGCTGCGGTAGAGTCCAGTGAACTTCGGCAGTACGAAGAGCGACATCACGATCATTGCGACGATGGCGATGATCAGCACCAGGATCGGGTAGGTCAAGGCACTTTTCACCTCGCGGCGTGCGGCGATGTCGCGCTCCAGGTATGCCGCCAATTGCGAGAGAACGAGATCGAGATTCCCCGTGTATTCGGCCGCTGCCAACATCGCTCGGTAGTAGGCCGGGAAGACGTCGGGGTGAGCGTTCACAGCCTCGACGAAGCTGGTGCCGCGATGGATCGACGCACGAATGTCGTCGACAACGGTGCGCATCAGTGGAGAGCTGGTCTGCTGGCCGACGATCTCGAGGGCGTCGAGCAACGGTATGCCTGCCTCGAGGAACGACGACAGTTGACGTGAAAATGCCATGATCACGGCGGGCTTGATCGTGCGACCGACGCTGAACAGCTGCCTCGGCTTCTTCTCGGCGGCTGCGGCTCGCTTGGTCTCTTCGGCTTCAACCGGCGCAGTGGTCAGCGGAGCGACGTCGTCGTCGACTGTGCGGACGTCCGCATCGCCGCCCGACTCATCAGCAGCATCAAGAGATTGATAGTGCATGCTCACGCTTCCACCCATTTCCCATTTCCGATGACTAATTTTCGGCATGGGAACAAGCTCGCCAACAGGGCCTTAGTACCCACGTGATGCGGATCGAAGACCTTATTTTCTTTGAATGGAAAGAAGTCCCGGGCGCGTTATTCTCAATTTCCGGAGCCAGGAGCTCGCCTCGAGACCTTCGTGGTCGAAGTGTCTAGAGCGGCTCACCTAGAGATCAAGACGGGCGTGATGCCAGCAAGGAGGCCCCTGAAGTTCAGGTCGATCTCATGCGGGAAGCTCACACCTGTGTATCGGCACGATGCGTGGTCAACTTGAGAAATTCTTGACAACCGGCTCAACAATTGAAATTGTGGATACGTGTTGTGGGACTGATGGCCCTGTGCGTTCGAGCGCTCAGCGTGAGACAATGACGAACGAGGTGACGCCCAGTGATCAGACGAAACAAGAAGCAAGACGTAGCACCGGTCGCGACCGCGCCAACTGCCCAAGTCACCCCAATGATCTCCCCAGGCGCTCGAACGCGCCTTGGAGACGTGCTGCTGTCCGAGCAAACGGTCCTACCCGAGCAGCTTGCCGGGGCACTGAACCTGCAAAGGGAATCCGGTCGACAGTTGGGGACGATCCTGGTCGAGCAGGGCCACAAGA
>JANPOJ010000092.1:0-8961 GCA_031427935.1 Ilumatobacteraceae bacterium
TCAATCATGCACCGAACTGTGATGCCCGGCCGATGGCACCTTGCGCAAGAGCGCCAGGGCACTATGCGCTATCGATGGCACCCGAAATGTCTGTGCGCGCGCAGAGAGAATCCGCGCTTCTGTTTGCTCACGCTGATCGGCAAGCCTGGCAGCGCTGGGCCCAAGGGCCTATGCGGCCCATTTCGGTGCCAGCGCTGAGTAAGGCGATGAGCGCCAGAACGGCCGATCTCGCGCACTCCCCAGGGAGTGTGCGATTGTGAATCAGGGAGCGCCGAACAGATCGGCGTGCTGGACCGCCGGCACGTGACCGTGCTCCCCGCTCTATTCCTCGACCGGGATTTCTTCGGCGTGGTCGGGGTCAAAGTCCTCGAAGCGCTTGGCGAGTTCGTCGGCGTGGTCGAGGATGTCTTGGATTGATCGGGGCATGGTGGTCACCTGATGAACTTGGCCGTGGCGGGCATGGCGTGGATGATGAAGTCGATTCCGTCGGCGCGGCTGACGCCGATCTCGAGGAACTGACCGGTCCGACTCGGCCCGATGAGCATGACGAGGTCGTCGAGCTGCGGGACTCGGACCGGGTGGCTGTAGGCGTGGAAGATGTCGTCGTCGTCATGTGCGCCTGCTTGCGTGCGCTAGCGACGATCACCGGATCCACGGCGTCAACTTATCTTGATGTCCGTCGCGGTGCCACCCCACCGGCCCAGATCCACCGCGCCGGTCGGCGCTGTGGATGTACCCGTGAGACGAAGACGAAGGTGGCCGCTGCGCCACCGTCTCTGAGACGGTCAGCGTGTGACAGCCCGAGTGGCAGCCGGGCCCACGCGCTACATCTGCTTCGCGACGAGAGGCAGCGACGGAACTGGGCAGCCCCTTTGCGCTACGTAGCCTTCCGGCGCTGCCCGATTCGACCGGTCGCATCGATGCCGGGCCCGACCGATCCGGGCCCGACCGATCCGGGCTTGACCGATCCGGGCTTGACCGATCCGGGTCCTGACGGATGTGGCAACGGGTTGCTCGGTAGCCTGGAACCTCATGTGCGGCATCATCGGTATCGTCAGCAGGCCTTCGCAGCGACCGGTGCCCGAGCCGCCGGAACTGTTGGCTCACCTCGATCGGGCGGTGGCCTCCGAGAGCCTCACCGATGCTGCCGCTGCGGTTCGTCGTTGCGACGATCTGTTGAAGGGCGTGCCCGGGGCGACTGCGTTGATCGGCCGGTACGAACTGGCTGCGGCCATCACCTCGCGCCTCGATCAACTCGACGCACGGGTCGAGGAGACTGAAGCTGCAATCGAGTCCGACGAGGCGCTGGAGCCCGAGGAGCAGGAGCGGATCGCCACCGAGTTGATCGAGTTGCGCGATGCGACCTGGGCCGTGCGCCACGACCGCCTGCGCACGGCCCGTGAGGTCGAGGCGTTGGTCGGGCGGGACAGCAGCACGGCCGCGGTGGCCGGCTATCTCGCGGTGCAACAGTCGTTGTCAGCACTCGATCGTCTCGAAGTGCGAGGCCGTGATTCCGCCGGGCTGCACCTGTTCGTGTGGAACCACGGCTTGTCGATGTCGGATCCAACCGTGCAACGGATGCTCAGCGAGCGTCAGACGGACCCGCTCTTCCAGAACGGTTCCGTTCGGGTTGCCGGTCATTGCTTCGGGTTCGTGTACAAGGCCGCCGCAGAGATCGGCGAGCTCGGCGACAACACCCTCGCGTTGCGTGCGGCGATCAGCGCTGATGGCTTGCTGCGGCTGGCTCTGTCGCAGCCCGACGCCAGGCTCACCGTGCTCGGCCACACGCGATGGGCCAGCGTCGGCATCATCAGCGAAGCCAACTGCCACCCGCTGAACAGCGAGGAGCTCGAGCAGACCGGCGGCGCCCCGTACATGGTGGCCGTGCTGAACGGCGACGTCGACAACCATGCCGACATCAAGGTTCGCCATGGTCTGCGCATTGCCGGGCCGATCACCACCGATGCCAAGGTCATCCCCGCAGTCATGGCCCGGCACGTCGCCAACGGTGTCGTCGACTTTGGCGAGGCGTTCCGTCGCACCGTTGCCGAGTTCGAGGGCAGCGTGGCGATCGGTGCCGCAGCGGCCGATCATCCCGACCATCTCTACCTGGCGCTGCGCGGCAGCGGGCAGGCGCTCTACATCGGGTTGGGCGACGACTGCTACATCGTCGCCAGCGAGCCATACGGCGTCGTCGAGGAGACCACTCGTTTCGTGCGCATGGATGGCGAGACTCCATCTCCGTCGGGCAGCCGTGGGCAGGTGTTCGTGCTCGATGGCGCGCGTGCCGGTGATCTCGACGGCGTGCACCGGATCGCCTACGACGGCGCAGTGATGCCCTTGGCCGACAGCGATGTCGTGACCGCACAGGTCACCACCCGCGACATCGACCGCGGTGACTCGCCGCACTACCTGCTGAAGGAGATCAGCGAGGCCCCCGCCAGTTTCCGCAAGACCGTGCGGGGCAAGATCATCGAGATCGACGGGCTGCGCCGTGCATCCGTCGGGGTGCGCGCCCTGCCCGCCGACATTCGCGCCAGGCTCGCGGATGGCAGCATCACCAAGGTCAAGGTCATCGGCCAAGGTACGGCCGCGGTCGCCGGGCAGAGCATGGCGGCGGTGCTCGACGCGTTGTCCGACGGCCAACTCGACATCGACCCGATCACGGCGACGGAGTTGAGCGGGTTCGGGATGCGCCTCGACATGAGCGACACCCTGGTCGTAGCGGTCAGCCAGAGTGGTACGACCACCGATACCAACCGGACGGTCGACCTGGTCCGTGGTCGTGGCGCCGCAGTGCTGGGCATCGTCAACCGGCGCAACAGTGATCTCACCGACAAGGCCGACGGAGTGATGTACACCAGCGATGGTCGCGATGTCGAGATGAGTGTTGCCTCGACCAAGGCGTTCTACGCCCAGGTCGCCGCCGGTGTGTTGCTGGCCTGTGCCATCACCGAGTCGGCCAACGTCGGCTCTGCGCAGCGCCGCCACGATCTGCTGACGTCGCTGCGAGAGATGCCCGATGCGTTGCTGGATGTGTTGTCGCGACGTGACGTGATCGCCGATGCCGCCCGCCGATTCGCGCCACCGAAGCGGTACTGGGCGATCGTGGGCAGCGGTCCCAACACCGTCGCCGCCGAAGAGGTTCGCATCAAGCTCAGCGAGCTCTGCTACAAGTCCATTGCCTGCGATGTCACCGAAGACAAGAAGCACATCGACCTGTCGAGCGAGCCACTGATCCTGGTCTGCGCCGCCGGACTGGTCGGCGGAACCGCCGACGATGTTGCCAAGGAAGTGGCCATCTACAAGGCCCACAAGGCCACGCCGATCGTGGTGGCGACCGAGGGTGACGAGCGGTTCGCCGCAGCGGCCGCGGTCCTCACCGTTCCCAAGGTCGACTCGGCTCTGGCCTTCGTGCTGTCGGCGATGGTCGGCCATCTGTTCGGCTACGAGGCGGCGTTGGCGATCGACGCGTCGGCGCGTCCGCTTCGCGAGGCTCGCGAGGTGATCGAGCAAGCACTGATGGCCTCCGACAGCGGCGACGATGTGTTGCGGACGGTGCGCAGCGGCATCGGCCAGTACGCCGAGCGTTTCGGCGAGGGCCTGCGTTCCGGTCTGTACGACGGCCACCTCGAGGCGTCGACGGCCGTGCGTCTGTCGGCCATGTTGGCCGACCTGCGCGACGATCTCCCGCACGAGGCGTATCAACGGGCCACCGGCAAGGTGGCGACGCCGGGCGTGATGATCGACGATCTCACTGCGTCGTTGACCCGGGCGATCGAGGAGCTCACCCGGCCGGTCGATGCCATCAAGCATCAGGCCAAGACGGTCACGGTCGGCATCAGCCGCAGCGACGAGGGTGTGCTGGATCGCGCCCTGGTGCAAGCGACCCTGGGTGCGGGTGCGGGCCGCGACGCTCTCAGCTACCACACGCTGAAGGTGCTGGCCGATCTCGATCCCGCCGTGCGGACCGTGGTGGGGTTCACCCGCTACCGCATCGACGGCACCCCGACGGTCGATGCCCAGATCTCGATCGTCGATCGAGGCGGGCTGTCGAGCGATGTCACCAGCCGAGTCGAGCGCAATCCGCAACTGGTCGGCACCAAGCGCCGTGTCGCCGTCGAGCGCCAGGTCCTGGTGGCACGCGGTCGCAGCGACAATCGAACGGTCATCTTCGTGCCAGAGGTCAAGTCCGGCGTGTGCATCGGCATCACGCTGTTGCACGTGCAGTTCCACGATCGACTCCCGGCTCCGGTCATGCGCGGGGTGCTGCAGGGGTACGACGATCGCTACGACCGGCTGGTCGACTGGGTGTCGGAGACCGAGGGAGTGTTCCGCGACGATCTGCTGGGTGAGCTGCCCGTTGCGGACCTGCTGATCGCACCGATCTCCGATGCCGCCGATCAATGGCGCACGTGATCCTCGGGATCGGCGTGGATGCGGTCGACATCGAACGATTCCGCCGATCGCTGGAGCGCACACCATCGATGCAACGCCGGCTGTTCACCGACCACGAACTTGCCTACGTCGCGCCCAAGGCCGACCCGGTGCCGTCGCTCGCGGCGCGTTTCGCATCGCGAGAAGCAGTGATGAAGGCAATGGGGCTCGGTCTCGGTGCATTCGGCTTTCACGACGTGTGGGTCGACCGGCGCGACAGCGGCGAACCGCATCTCAACGTCACGGGCCGCGCTGCTGAACTGGCGAGCGAGCGAGGCATCGCCACGTGGCACCTGTCGATCACCCATACCGACCAAGTGGCCATCGCCTACGTCGTTGCGTCGTGACGACGTAACCTCATCGGCATGCTGCCGATCGTCACCCCGGAGGAAATGGCTGCGATCGATGCAGCTTCTCGGCTGCCGCCGGAGGTGCTGATCGAGCGAGCCGGTGGTGCGGTGGCGTGGGCAGCGTTGCGGATGCTCGGTGGGGCGTACGGCCGCACCGTCAACGTGCTCTGCGGGAAGGGCAACAACGGAGCCGATGGGCGGGTGGCAGCCCGACACCTGGCGGCGCGGGGCGTGCGCGTCAGGGTGTTCGACGTGCCGTCGCACCCGGCGGTGCTGCCGGCGGCCGACCTCGTGATCGATGCCGCGTACGGCACCGGCTTCCACGGCAGTTGGTCGCCACCCGATGTCGGCGACACGCCGGTGTTGGCGGTCGACGTGCCGAGCGGTGTCGACGCGCTGACCGGTGATTTCGCCGGCGACGTGTTGGCCGCCGAGCGCACGGTCACGTTTGCAGCCCTGAAGCCCGGCTTGCTGATGCCGCCCGGCAGCGCGCTGGCGGGGGAGTTGGAGCTGGCCGACATCGGCCTCGACATCGGATGGGCCCGGGCCAATCTCGTGCAGGGAGCCGACATCGTCGAGTGGTGGCCGGAGCGCGACGCCTACTCGCACAAGTGGCAGAACGCCGTGCGGGTCATTGCCGGCAGTTCGACGATGACGGGTGCGCCCCGCCTGGTGGCGCAGGCGGCGATGCGTACCGGCGCCGGCATGGTGCACCTCTCGGTCCCCGGCATGACGTTGGGCGACGCGCCGATCGAGATCGTGCAGCGGCCGCTGCCCAGCGTCGCCTGGGCCGACGCCGCGCTGGCGTCGCTGGATCGCTTTCATTCGATCGTGGTCGGGCCCGGGCTCGGCCGGACCGACGACATCGGGGCCAGCGTCCGCCGGCTCGTGGTCGAGGCGCCGCTGCCGATGGTGATCGACGGCGACGGGTTGTTCGCGCTGGGATGGAGCTCGGAAGGCGCGACGACGCTGCTGCGCCGCCGCACGACGCCGACGGTGCTGACACCGCACGACGGCGAATACGCGTTGTTGTCGGGAAGCCAGCCCGGCGCCGACCGGATGGTCGCGGCGCGCCGCCTGGCCGCCGACAGCGGCTGCACCGTGTTGTTGAAGGGAGCCGCCACGATCGTGGCCGACCCCGACGGCGCTGCGCTGGTCGTGACGGCTGGCGATGCTCGGCTCGCAACCGCTGGCACCGGCGACGTGCTGAGTGGGATCATCGGGGCCTTGCTGGCCGCCGGCATGCGCCCGCTGCACGCAGCTGCCGCAGCCGCATGGGTGCATGGCCAGGCCGGGCGCCGTGGCCAACGACATGGCCTGGTTGCCAGCGACCTGCCCGACTTGATTCCGGCGGTGCTGGAAGAGCTGTTGTGAGCCGCTGGGCATGGGCTGACGTCGACCTCGACGCGGTTCGGCACAACGTCGAGGTGCTGTGTTCCGCGGCTGCGCCGGCAGCGGTGTGGGCAGTCGTGAAGGCCGACGGGTACGGCCATGGCGCCGCGCCGATCGCCGGCGCCGCGTTGGCAGGCGGGGCGAGCGGGCTGTGCGTGGCCCTGACCCAGGAGGGCGTCGTGTTGCGCGCTGCCGGGTTCGAGTGTCCGATCCTGGTGCTCAGCGAACAACCGGCGTCGGAGTTGGTCGCTGCGGTTCGCGCCGGCCTCGAGCTGACCGTCTACTCGCAGGCCCAACTGGTCGCCATCGCCGAAGCCGGGGGCCGCGACCACCCGGTGCACCTGAAGATCGACACTGGCATGCGCCGGGTCGGTGCTGCGGTCAACGAGGCGATGGCCCTCGCGGAGATCATCGTGGGCTCGCCGGAGGTCCGCCTGGCGGGGTTGTGCACGCACCTGGCCATCGCCGACGAGCCTGCCGATCCGTTCAACGCCGCCCAGATCGCGGCGTTCGACGATGTGCTGGGGGCGCTTGCCGTGGCCGGGTTCCGTGCACCCCTCGTGCATGCTGCCAACTCTGCAGCGACTCTCGCCCTGCCGCACACTCGGTTCGACATGGTGCGCGCCGGCATCGCGATCTACGGCATCTCACCGGGCCCGGCACTCGACGGGCACGCGAAGGTGTTTCGCCCGGCCATGTCGCTGCACGCCCGCGTGTCGCACGTCAAGCAGGTACGTGCCGGCGAGCGAATCTCCTACGGGTTGCGGCACCGCTTCGACAGCGACACCATCGTTGCCACCGTTCCGATCGGGTATGCCGACGGTGTGCCGCGCCGGCTGTTCGCAACCGGCGGTGAGGTCTTGATCGGCGGGCGGCGCCGACCGATCGTGGGGGTCGTCACGATGGATCAACTGATGGTCGATTGCGGCTCCGATGGCGCCTCGATCGGCGACGAAGCCATGCTGATCGGTCGCCAGGGAAGCGAGTCGATCACGGCGGCCGACTGGGCGGAGCAACTGGGGACCATCGGCTACGAGGTGGTGTGCGGGATCTCGGCGCGCATCGACCGGCGATACACCTCGGCCTGAGCCTCTAGCATCATCGGCGGCCATGTTGCATCTCCGTTCTGACTCGCTGGCGACGACGTGTGCGATCGCCGCGTCGTTGGCCGGGTTGACGCGCCGCGGTGACCTCATCGTGCTCGCCGGCGAGATGGGTGCAGGCAAGACCGCATTCGCCCAGGGCTTCGGCGAAGCAATCGGTGTGACCGAGCCGATCACCTCGCCGACCTTCACCCTCATCCACAGCTATCCGGCCGGTCGTGTCACGCTGCATCACGCTGACATCTATCGGCTGACGACCCACCACGAAGTTGCCGATCTGGCGTTCGGGGAACTGCTGGAGTCCGACGGGATCGTGATGGTCGAGTGGGGCGATGTCGTCGCCGGTTCGTTGGGCGATCACATTCTGGTCCGGCTCGACTTCGACGAGGCCGACGAGAACGCACGCAACATCGAGATCGGCGCCACGGGTCGCGCATGGGCGGTCCGCTGGGACGAGATCGGGCGACGACTGGCGGCCTACACATGTTGATCCTGGGAATCGAGACCGCGACCGAACAGGTCAGCGTGGCAATCGGAGGGCATGAGGGTGTGCTCGCCATGTTCGAGGTCTGCCGCGGTCGTCGACATGCCGAGACCCTGATCCCCTCGATCGAGTTCATGTGCAAGCAGGCCGACATCGAGATGTCGGAGTTCGGTGCCATCGCCGTCGATGTCGGGCCCGGTCTGTTCACCGGCATGCGTGTCGGGCTGGCTGCTGCCAAGGCCATCGCGCAGGCCCTGCGTGTGCCGATGATCGGGATCAGTTCGCTCGATCTCCTGGCCTTCCCCCTTCGCCAGAGCGGGCGCGAAGTGGCGGCGGTGATCGATGCGCGCAAGGGCGAGTTGTTCTCGGCCTTCTACCGCCCGGTGCCCGGCGGAGTCCAGCGCATAGGCGAGCCACGGTGCGGCTCCGTCGACGACCTGCTCGGTGAACTGATGGCGCGCGGCCACGACAGCGTGTGCGTCGGCGATGGCGCGCTGCGGTACCGCGAGGAGATCGCTGCGGTGGTCCGTTGCGACTTCGCCGAACAGTTCCTCTCCCACCCCTCGGCAGCGCCGTTGGTGCAGTTGGCCCACGCCAGGGCGCTTCGTGAGGAATGGGTCAACCCGTGGGAGATCCAACCGCTGTACCTGCGTGCGCCCGACGCCAAGATCAACTGGTCGACGCGCGCCTCTGCGTCGCGAGGTGGACGATGAGCGTGTTGTCGCGGCTGCTGTGGCGCGAGGCCGACGACCAGTTGGTGATCGAGCCGCTGCGTCGCCGTCATCTCCCCGACGTGATGGAGATCGAGCAGGTCTCGTATCCGAAGCCGTGGTCGCGCAACGTGTTCCTCAGCGAGCTGGAATTGGCGCGGGGCACCGAGCGTCAGTACATCGTGGCCCGCATCGGCACGATGGTCGTCGGATACGCGGGTTTGATGTTCGTGGTCGGCGACGCGCACCTGACGAACATTGCCGTTGCGGCCGATCGGCAACGCAGTGGCATCGCGACCCGATTGCTGGCCCGGCTGTCGTGGGAGGCGATCGATCGCGGTTGCGAGGCGATGACGTTGGAGGTGCGCCCATTTGTGCAAATTTTGCTGATAAACTACGCCCTACAATATTAAAAATATCATAAGTGAGTGCTTGTTAATACGAGCTTATGTCACAAAACAAAGAGATTGTTTTTGAAGGTGTAA
>JANPOJ010000093.1:0-7306 GCA_031427935.1 Ilumatobacteraceae bacterium
TGGCAGGGTGCACCTGTAGGCGTTCGCCGATCTTGCCGACGGGCAGGTAGCCCTTGCGGCTGAAGCGCAGGAGCATCAGAACCTCATACCGCGCGAACGTGAGCCCGAGTGGTCGCAGTATTGCTTCGACGCGCGCCAGCAGCACCTGCTGCACCCGCATGATCGAGGTGACAACGGCCATACCGTCCGCGGCCAGCCCCCAGCCCTCGCCCGTCCAGCTGGCATGGGCAAGGTCGATCGGATCATCGGGTAGCGGCTGCGCAGGTGGCACGGATTGTCCTCTCAGGCACGGAGTCGATCCTTGATCATGCCTCAGGTCTGGCGAGCGAGCACGATCGGCGCAGCCTGCTCGAGGTGCTCGACCCATGCATCGGGCGTCGATGGCTCGACGATCGGCAGGATGACGAACTTGCTGATGCCGACTGCGACGAACCGGTCGATGGTGTCCATGAGGGCATCCCAGCCCTGCGGTACCAGGATCGTCGGGTCGTCGAGATCGGCCCGCCGGCGAGCCAACAACTCGACAACCTGGGGCGGAATCGGCCCCGATGCGTACGAGATCAGCGCGCCATAGTGGTCGGCGTCGATGTGACGATCGTGCTCGGCCAGGGTGACCTCGATGCTCTCGCGCCCACGCGCCGCATCGTCAGGCGTGATGAAGCTCGGCAACCAACCGTCGGCCAATCGCCCGACCCGGCGGAGCTCGGAGGCGGCGATGCCGCCGAGCCACACGTCGAGGTGTGATTGCAGCGGCTTGGGTAGCACGCGCAGGTCGTCGTAATCGAAGTGGTCGCCATGGTGGGTCAACGTTCCCGGCGCCCACGCGCCGCGCAACACGGTCAACGCTTCGTCGAACAGCTTGGCGCGCGCTCCGCGTTCGACGCCAAAGGCCTGTTGCTCGTGCGGGTCGGCCACACCGAGCCCGAAGGCGGGGAGGAGCCGGCCGTTCGACAGCCGATCGAGGGTCGCCAACTCCTTGGCGAGCACGATCGGGTTGCGGCCAGGCAGCACCATCACGCTCATCCCGAACTTGAGCCGGGTGGTGCGCCCCGCGGCGAACGCCATGCCGACGAGTGGGTCGGGTGCGTCGCCACCGATTCGTTCGCTGAGCCACAAACTGTCGAACCCGAGGCGTTCGAGCGAGTCGACCACGGTCGAGAAGCCGTCGTCGTTGAGCCGGGTGCGAGTGCCGAGTGCGTAGCCGATGCGGACGTGCGGCTTGCTACCCACGGGCCCGCAGTTCGACGAGGCCTACCTCAGTTGGAAGGGCCGTCGAGCACCAAACGCCGTGCGACGCGCCGCGCACCCGAGGAGTCGATCGTGACGAACCCATCGCCGCATCGTGACACAACGGTGAAGCGGTGGTGCGAACGCACGCGGGCGGGCATCAACTGGGTTCGGTGCCACCCGATCAACGAGGCCACGACGATGACGCCGACCACGATCACGACCTCCGGCACATGGCCGGCCAGCAGCGCAGCGACGAGTGCTGCACCGGCTCCGGCCTTCAACGCCAGGAGCATCAACTCCGCCGCGTTGGGCCGCGAACCGGCCATCGAGGTGGCCGAGGAGGTGCGGGCGGATCGGTGCATGGCGTTCACATTCATATAGACGTTTCAGGAGGCCGTTTGGATTCACTTTCGGCGAGATTTCTTGAAACTGCACTATTCGTCACACAACCGGAACAGAGGCGCCAGGGCGTCGGAAATTCAAGGGGTCGGATACCGTCCCGCCCATGGTTGGGCGGCCTCGAGCTGAGCGGCAACCCGCAGCAAGACGTCCTCTCGCCCGTACGCAGCGACGAGCTGGATCCCGACCGGCAGCCCGGCGCTGTTCCACTGCAGTGGCAGGTTGATCGCCGGTTGTCCGCTGGAGTTGAACGGCGGCGTGAAGGGCACGTACGCCGCTGCCCTGACCATCGGGTTCATCGGTGCGGCCGGATCGTTGGCGAAGGTCCCCAGTGCGGCAGGAGGCTCGGCCAGGGTGGGGGTCAGCAGCAGATCCCACCCCTCGGTCCACCACTGCTGCACGGCGCGGCGGAACTCGACGGTGGCGGCGAGTGCCAGGGCATAGTCGATGGCACTGACGTTGCGGGCGAAGTCGACCTGGGCGCGGTTGACGGGTTCGATCTCGTCGTCGGTGATCGGCCGTCCGAGCTGTGATTCGATCCGCTTCACGGAGACGCCCATGTTGGTGCTCCACAATGCCGAGAAGCGCCGGCCGAACTCCCGGCTTCCCAACGCCGCGGGAGACCCGTGCTCGACGTGGTGGCCGAGCGATTCGAGCAGCGCTGCCGCAGCGCGGACCGCGTCGCGGCAGTCGTCGTGCAACGCGCCACCGAGTGGGTGCTCGTCGAGCAGGCCGATCCGCAGACGCCCCGGGTCTGCCCCAACCTCGTCGACGTACGGCCGTTGCGGCGCCGCAGCGATCACCGTGTCGCCGACGCCACGGCCGTGGACGGCGTCGAGCAGCGCAGCGGTGTCGCGGACGGTGCGGCTGACGCCGAGCTCGACGCCGAGGTTGCTCTCGTCGCGAAATGGGCCGAGGGTGATCCGGCCCTGCGACGGCTTCAAGCCGACCAGGCCGCAGCACGACGCAGGGATGCGGATGGACCCGCCCCCGTCGCTGGCGTGGGCGAACGGCACCATCCCTGCGGCAACTGCGGCAGCAGACCCGCCACTCGACCCGCCGGGTGAGTGTTCGAAGTTCCACGGGTTGCGTGTCGGACCCCACGCGGTGGGCTCGGTGGTCGGAAGGCTGCCGAACTCCGGGCTGTTGGTGCGGCCGGCGATGTTCAGGCCGGCTCGGCGGAACCGGGCGACCAGCGTCGTGTCCTGCGTCGAGATCGGCAGTGCGTCCTTCAGGGCCTGGCAACCGTTCGTCAGCGGCTGACCCTCGTAGTGCGCCCAGAGATCTTTCAGGAGGAACGGCACACCGCGGAACGGCCCATCGGGCAGCTGCGCCGCTGCGTCGCGAGCGGCGTCGAACCAGCGGATGATCACGGCATTGAGCTGCGGATCGAGATGCTCGATGCGCTCGATAGCGGCCTCGAGCAGCTCGGCGGCCGTGACGTCGCCGCGTCGGACGAGTGCCGCTTGGTCGGTGGCATCCATCCATCTGGTCTCGGTTGCGAGTGAGCTCAATGCGGCGAGCGAAGACATGGGGCCTTGTGTAGCACGTGCAATTAGGGTGGGCGCTCGTCGTGTCCACCTCGCCAGCAACCCCCTCGCCGCTGACCACCCGACAGGTCTGGCAGTCGACTCCCGTTCGCCGGTTGCTGATCAGCAACGGAGTTCTCTACAGCGGCATCGCCCTGCAGGCCACGGCGTTGTTGAAGCAGGCGTACGACATCACCGGCCGGAAATCGGACCTCGGCTGGATGGGTCTCGCCGAGTTCCTTCCGATCGCACTGCTGGTGTTGGTCACCGGTTCGGTGGCGGATCACTTCAACCGCAAGGTCATCGCGCTGATCACCGTCGGTGCCGAAGTGGTGACCTCGGCAGCGCTGATGTTCTACGCCCTCAGCAAGCCGACGTCAGTGGTCCCGCTGTTCGGCATCGCCTTCACGTTCGGTATCGCACGAGCCTTCCAGGCGCCGGCCATGCGATCGATGCCGCCGATGGTTGCCCCCGTGGGTGCACTGCCCAAGGTGATCGCCCTGTACTCGGCCGTCTGGACGGGTGCGATCATCGTCGGTCCGGCGGTGGGTGGCTTCCTGTATGCGGTCGATCCGTGGGTTGCGTACCTTGGCGCGACGACACTGATCTTCGTCAGCGCGCTGGTGCTGTCGATGCAGACCTTCGTGCGCGAGCCGTTGCCGCGCGACCCCGACAACCGGCCGACCTTGCGCACGGCTGTGGAAGGGCTGGTGTTCATCCGTCGCACCCCCGTGTTGTTGGCAGCCATCGCCCTCGATCTGTTCGCCGTGCTGTTCGGTGGGGCGGTGGCACTGATCCCCGTCATCGCCAAGGACCGGTTGGGTGTGGGCGACGTCGCCTACGGGTGGCTGCGCGCTGCGCCGGGTTTCGGCGCGGCGGCGATGGCCTTGATCATGGCGGCCCGCCCGGTCAGGCGACACATCGGCAAGACGCTGCTGACCGTCGTCGGGGTGTTCGGCGTCGGCACCGTCGTGCTCGGCGTGACCCGGAACTACCTGCTCGCATTCCTGGCCCTCGTGGTGCTGTCGGCAGCCGACATGGTCAGCGTGTTCATCCGCGGATCGCTCGTACCGCTGGTGACGCCCGACGAGAAGCGCGGCAGGGTGCTGGCAGTGGAATCCGTCTTCATCGGTGCGTCCAACGAGTTGGGCGCCTTCGAGAGTGGGATGGTCGCCCAGGCCGTCGGTACGTCGGCGACGGTCATCGGTGGCGGTGTCGCGACCCTCGCGGTCGTGGGCATCTGGTGGTTCGCGTTCCCGTCGTTGCGACGGATCGATCGGTTCGAGGAGCTCGAACGGGATCATGCCGAAGGGTGACTCGACCGAGTCACGGTGAAGGTCATCAACCAGGCGCCGCACTGTTGATGTCGCCGGGTAGCTCGCCGAACGATGTCAGGACGGAACGGATCGCCACGTTGTCGACGCCGGCGATCAGCGGGGTCGCGGCCGAGGTGGCGGTGTTCCAGATCCACAGATCGCTCGGACCCGTGCACCCGCCGGCGCGCACCGACATCACCAACTGCTGCGGGTCGAGCCAGCCGACGGGCGCGGTCGACAGCGTGGCGAACGCGGCTGGTTGATCCACGACCGCACTGCCTTTCCAGAACTGGGTGCGGGTGAGCCCGGTACAGGCTCCGAGTCTCCAGGCGAGCCCGGAGCCGGGTGTGGTGCCGACGCTCAGCTTGGCAAGTGGCTCCGACGCCACGGTGACATCGGTGAGGGTCAACGCGGGGAACTCGAGCGCATGAACGTGGAACGTGCCGTTGCCGTGATCGTGAGCGAAGTAGACCCCCGCTCCCGACGGATCCGGAGCGATCTCGGTGATGAGCGTGTTCGGTTGATCGAGTTGAGCAATCAGCCGCGGGTTGGCGCCGCGATTGCTCGCCAGGAACAGCCCGGCTGTCCCGTCGCTGGCCTGCCCGGCGGCAAAGATGTTCTTGCCGGCCGGGTGGTACGCGGCCACATCGGTGCGGTCGAGGAAGCTGATGTCGGTGCGCGTGCCCGGCTGACCGGCCGTGCGCCACAGCAGATGCTGGTCGGCAACCGCGGGCGCGATCAGCGCTTTGCCGGTGGGGTACGACCACGTGACGCCGCTGTTGGTCGCGAGGTACCCCGTTGGCAACGCCTGCGACCCGTCGAACACGGTGACCGAGTTCAACAGCACCCGATCGCCCGCCGGCGACCATCGAAGTGGTCCGACGTTGTCGAGCGTCAGCTCCGATAGACAGCTCGTCGGCGCACCGCCCGGGGTGAGGCTGTACATGCGGGTGCCGACTTCGAACGTGACCTCAGCTGCAGCTGTCGGTGCCGAGAACACGCACGCCCCGCCGGGAAGCGCGCTGGTGCTGGTTGCGATCGGCTGCTGCTCTGTCGGCGTGGTCGTGGCAATGGTGGTGACCGTCGTCGGCGGCGCGGTGTTGCTCGGGCTACCGATCGGCGGCAGGGTCTCGGTGGCGGTGGAACCCTCGTCGGCGTTGCACGCCGCGAGCATCGTGATGCCGATTGCAACACTCGCCAGGCGCCTCATGACACCCAACGGTAGATCTCTCGTGCCAGGCTGGCGAACGATGGCTGCTCTTCGGAACGCGATGGTGCTGGTCGCGTTGACTGCGGGTTGCTCGGCCAATGCCGTCGCAACCGAGACCAGTGCGCCCCCACCTGCGGCGACGGTTGCTCCGACGACCACCTCGCCGCCGACGGCCAGTGCACCGACGACGAGTGCTGCGGCGACGACCACGACCCGGGCGCGTCCATTGCTCTACGTCTTTCCGTTCACCGGCAAGAAGGTCAGCTACGCCCACAAGCACCACGACTACCCGGCGAGCGACGTCTTCGGATGTGGAGCCAGGGTCGTCGCCCCGATCGGCGGCACGGTCGAACAGACGCGGATCACCGACCCGTGGGACCCCAAGGTCAACGATCCGGCAACTCGAGGCGGCAAGTACGTCTCGATGCTGGGTGACGACGGTGTGCGCTACTACTTCGCCCATCTCGACTCGGTCGCCGTGCAACCTGGTGACGTGCTCGATCCCGGCACACCGCTGGGCGTGATGGGCCAAACCGGCAACGCCCGCAACTCGGCCTGCCACACACACTTCGGCATCTCGTGGCCCTGCAGCAGCACCGAGTGGGCGGTGCGGCGCGGGGAGGTCTGGCCGTGGAAGTACCTCGACGCGTGGCGTGACGGCGAACAGTTGTCGCCGGTCGATGAAGTCGCCGCGGCTGAGGCGGCCAACCCCGACGCATGCAACCTCGCCGGACTGGCGACCAGCGCCGGCGACGCGTAGAGCCGTCGACCAGGTCCCTATCTGGCTTTGGAGATCACCAGCCAGGCCGCGGCCGGCACCAGGATCCAGGCCATCACGAGCAGCACGATGGCGTACACCGCAAACGTGTACGAGTCGTCCTTCGGTGGGTTGCCGCACGCGCCGATCGTCTCGAACAGCGCCTTGATCGGCTGATCGGTCGACAGGCGGATGCGCCTGCGGGCGACGCCCGCCGCGTAGAGCGCTGCCCACGCAAGGCTGGCGAACACCACGGCAAGTACGGCCGTGAACACGATCACGCCGACGATCCCGCTGATGGCCCACACGAAGAAGGCGCGCAGCGCTGAGACGGCGCTCGACAGGATCGCCCCGCCCACCAGGAAGGTCGGCAGGCCCAACTGGTTGCCCTTGTAGCCCTGCTCGACCTGGATGGCATTGATGCGTGCTCGGCGCAGCATCACGTGTTCGGGGCTGCCCCACACGCAGTTTGCCTCGCGGCGTTCATACAGGCGACGCAGCCTGGTGACGAGACGGTTCTGGTAGCCCTTGACGATCCATCGGGTCATCTGTTGCACGATGTACCCGGCGATCGGCGTCAGCGGACCGAGCCTCGGCATCTTCGGGGCGCGCACCCCGTTGCGGTCGAGCACCTCCAACGAGCGCATGGCGACGCGATGTGCCTCCTCGAAACGGTCCGGACGCCAGAGCGGGCGCATCTTGCCGAGCTCTTTGACGATGTCCTGTTCGGGCTTGCCGCGCCCGGCGATCTGCTCGAGGATCGCCCCCCGCTCCTCCGCGGTATCGGCGCGCAGAACGCGGAACGCGTCGATGCGGTCGAGCAGCAGATCGTCGAGCCGGTGCTCGCCATGGTCGACGTGCCCTT
>JANPOJ010000094.1:0-7529 GCA_031427935.1 Ilumatobacteraceae bacterium
CATCGACCCCGACCACGAGATCAGCGCCGATCCGCGGCCCACCGGGGTGAGCGAGCGGCCCAACCGGAACCAGTGGTCCGGTGGCACGTCGCCCTTGGCGATCGCGATGAAGCTGGCGAGGCGGGCCTCGGATGCCAGCAGATCGTAGTAGCTCGGATCCAACGCACCTTCCAGCACGCGGTACCCGATCGAGAAGAGCTTGCGCGATGGATCGAAGAGGAACCCGAAGTCCATCTCGTTGAAGTACCGATCGGCCAACTCGGCGATCGCTTGCAGCCTGCGCACGAGCGTCGTCGCCGCCGCGGATCCTTCGTTCGGTGGCCCTGACGGCGGGTCGGAGAGCTCGGCGATGGTCGGCAGCGCCGAGTCCCGTGCTGCGTGTTGGGCGATCGCCAGGTCTCTGGTGTGGCTGCTGACCGCCAGACGCGCCGCTTCCGCCCACGTGAGGAGTTCGTTCTCCTTGCCGTCGTCGCGTTCGGCGGTCAGCGCGGCTGCCACGTCCGACAGCGTGCGGGCGAGCGTGGAGAGCTCGCCGAGACGGTTCGCCCAGTCGCCGGCGGTCGCAGGGCCAGCGACGGATGGCCAATCGAGGGCGTCGTCGAGGTGGCGACGTGTGACCGTCTGGCTGCGTCGGTCGTCGCCGACCACAGCGGCTGCATGGCGCGTCAATGTGATCGCGTCGCCGATCCCCTTGAGCGCGGCCTCGACAGGAAGAGGCTGGTCGATCATCTCGCGGCAGGCGTTCGACAGGGCCACCAGGTGCCCGGCGAGGTTGCCGCTGTCGACCGACGAGACGTACGCGGGCTCCAGCCGGCGCAGGTCGCGCGTGTCGTACCAGTTGTAGAGGTGTCCGCGGAAGTGATCGAGCTCGCCGATCGTCTTCATCGTCGCCTCGAGCCGTTCGACCATCTCCGTCGTGCCGATCCAACCGAAGTCACGAGCTGTCACCGTGGCCAGCAGGTACATCCCGATGTTCGTCGGAGACGTGCGATGTTCGACCACCGGGGTCGGATCGTCCTGGAAGTTGTCGGGCGGCAGCGCGTGGTCCTCCGGCCCGACGAAGGTCTCGAAGAACAGCCAGGTACGCCGGGCGGTGAGACGCAATGCTTCGACGTCGTCATCGGAGAGCTCCGCTGCGACTGACTCCGACGCAGGCAGGCTGACCCACCGACCGACGACCGGTGAGAGCACCCAGACCACCACGAACGCGGCGGCCAGCCAGGCGTTCTCCGGGCGCAGGGCGACGACCAGCGCTGCGGCCGCGACAGTGATCGCGATGCCGCCGGCCATGCGCCGGTAGAACCCCGACAAGCTGAGGTTGCGGCTGGCCTTGGCTTGCGCCGCAGTCATCCACTCCAGGAGGTGTCGTCGGGTCACGTACACCCGAACGAGGGTCCGCAGGATCGCGTCGCCCATCAACCACGCCTGGTGGGCCAAGAAGGTGATCCCGAGAAGGACATGCGCAACGGCGAGCGTGATGTCTTCGCCGACGGCTCTGACGTGACTGCGCTTGGAGATGCCCTGCCGTCGCGGCAGCAGCCCCATGAGTACCGGGAGCGCAGATGGAATGGTTGCGGCGATCACGACGAAGGCCGTCCACAGCACGGCAAGGTCCGTGTTCAATGTCCACGCCGCGACCAGCGTGGCCAGTGTGAACGGCGATGACAGCGTGCGCCGGAGGTTGTCGACCATCTTCCAGCGGGCGATGCCGTGGATGGAGCTGTGGTGGCGGCGGCCCGTGGCGTCGCGGGCCTGGTCGAGGATCCATGGCACGAGCTGCCAATCGCCCCGCGCCCAGCGCTGTTGGCGGGTCGTCGAGACGAGGTAGTTCGATGGGAACTCGTCGAACAGCTCGACATCGGTCACCAGGCCGGCACGAGCGAACACCCCCTCGAACAGGTCGTGGCTCAAGAGCGTGTTCTCCGGCACCCGATCGCTCATCGCCGCGTCGAACGCGTCGAGGTCGTAGATCCCCTTGCCGGTGAAGCTGCCTTCCTGGAAGAGGTCCTGGTAGACGTCGGAGACGGCAGAGGAGTAGGGATCGATCCCTGCTGAGCCGGAGAAGATCCGCTGGAACAGAGACACTCCGTGCTCGGACGGCAGCGTCGGGGTGATCCGTGGCTGCAGCACGCCGTATCCCTGGGTCACGCGGCCCGAAGCGGCATCGAATCGCGGCTGGTTCAGCGGGTGAGCGATCGTGCCCACCAATCGCCCGATCGCGCCGCGCGGGACCCGGGTGTCGGCGTCGAGCGTGACGATGTACCGCACACCCGGCGGCGGCGTCGCTGACGCCAGCTCCGTCGTGAGGTAGCTCGTCGTCGTCGAGCCCCGCAGTAACGCGTTCAGTTCCTGCAGCTTGCCGCGCTTGCGCTCCCAGCCCATCCAGCAACCTTCGGCCTCGTTCCACCGGCGCGTGCGGTGGAAGAGCAGGAACCGGGCGCCGCCGCCGGGCGCCTCGCCGTACTGCTCGTTGAGCCGATCGATCGCCGCCACCGCGCTCGACAACAGTTCGTCGTCGCCGGGCATCTGCTCGGCTGGGGCGTCGAGCCAGTCCGACAGCAGCGCGAAACGCAGATCGCCATCGCGGTTGCCGAGGTAGTGCACCTCGAGACCACCGACCAATGACTCGGCCTCGTCTTCACTGGTCAGCAGCATGGGGACCACGACCAGTGTGCGCAGGCTCGATGGCACGCCGTGGTCGAGATCGAGTCGCGGTAGCCGCATCGGCCCGAGCACTCTGGTGACCATCATGTTGACGAGGCTGACGGCGAGATCGGAGGCCGGGGCGAGCGCAAGGATCGTGATCACGACCAGACCGGCCCCGGCGGCGCCCTGATGCCTCGACAGCAGCAGTGGCGCGGCGAGCGTGACCGCAGTGAGGAACACGACGGTCGCGAGGTACCCGGTCGTGGGGTACCGCACGTACGCGCGACGCAGTCGCGTGGCGAGTGGAACGCGCGCATCGAGCTCGCTCTCGATGGCGAGCCGCCCATCGGAGATCAGGTAGTACCCGGGGTCGTGATACCGGGCGGCCTCGGTCGATTCGCCCACGACGCCCGGTGGGACTGCGTCGGCCAGGTCGAGCGCCTTTCGAGCGATCTCGACCTCGGGCAACGTCGAGCCGCGACCCAGCTCCTCGATGGCCTTGCGATAGCTGTCACGCGTCGCGAAGTCCATGTCGCCGAACGCGCTGCGCTCGCGAAGCAACGCGTCGACCACGCCAACGCTCTCGACGAACTCGGCCCAGTCGAGCGAGGAGATCAACCGCATGCTCGTGATCACGTTGCGGACCGTCACGTTCAGGGTCGCCTGGCGTTGGTGCTCGAGCCGCACCGTCTCGTCGGCGGTCGTGCCTTGGGCGACGAGGCGATCCTCCAGCCACCCGAGCGCGGGAGTGACCGCCGGGTCCTGATCGCGGAGCCGTTGGAACAGCTGCACGAGCGCCGGCGTCGACAGCGTCGCTCGGGACAGTTTGCGCATGGCAACGATGGTGGCCTCGGGGCTCTCGTCGCCGAGGCCCAGCAGGCTGTCGGCGAGCTCGTTGGCGGTCTCACGCGCCACCCGACTCGCAACGATCTGTTCCGACAGTCGTCGAAGGTTCTCGACAAGCAGGATGCGCAGGGTGATCGCGATTGCCCAGAGCTCACCGATCGTCAGCGGCTCGACCGATTGGTACGCCTGCACCATCCGCCGCAAGCTGTCGGGGTCGAAGCGGCTGTCGGTGTGGGCGATGTACGCCCACGCCAGCCCCAGCACCCGTGGATAGCCGGCGAGGTGGCCCGAGAGGAGCTTTGGTAGCTCGTGGTAGTAGTTCGCCGGCAGGTCGTCGCGGATCTCGCGGAGTTGCTCGTCGACGATGGGGAAGTTGTCGACCAGCCATTCCGCTGCAGGCGTGATCGAGCGCTCGTCCTTGATCGCCCGCGCCAGCAGCCGGTACGACTCGATCAGCACGCGCCCGTTCTCGGCGACCCGTGGTTGCACGGGCTTGCCTCGATGCTGCGTCGGGTTGATCGCTTGGGCCACAGCCAGGGTCTGCGCATGCTGCTCGAGCCGTTCGACGCTGAACAGCTCCTCGACGATCGGTCGTTGCAACTCGGCCGACGCGCGTGACCGTCGCCGACCTCTGCCGAGAGGATCGGGGGTGGGCGGCTTCGTCATCGAGCGGGCCTCACCAGACGTCGCCGTCGCGCCAGTCGCACGTGAGCTCGCCGGCAACGTCGAGCGCGCGACCGACGGGCAAGACGTAGATGCACCCGTCTTCGTCCGGGGTCCGCACGACGCCGGTCGGCGTCAGAGCCGACGAGTTGTGCCACACGATCGAGTGCATTCCACCGAGGGAGTGTTCCCAATCGTGGTCGGTCAAATCATCGGCGAAGACCACATCGAGCAGATCTCTGGCCTGGGCGAGCACCGACGCCGTGAAGTCGGCGGTGTGGCCGACCTGCAGCGAGAACGCACCCGGAATCGATCGATCCCGACCTTGCTCGCTTGCTGTCATCGAGGTTGACGCTACTGGGAACCGAATATTTGTGCGTCAGTCGGTGGTGCGGGCCCGGTAGCGACGTTGGGCGATCACCCATCCGAGCAGCACTAGGGCCAGGCTGTACAGCCAGGCGGCGCCGACCGGGTGATCTATCGGCCACACGTGCTTGGTCACCGGCGACACGGGGTTGCCGAACAGCGTGCGCACGGCGGCGATCAACACACTGACCGGGTTGACCGATGCCACCCATTGCAACACGTTGGGCATCGACTCGATGGGCACGAACGCGTTGGAGATGAAGGTCACCGGAAAGATGATCACGAAACCGATGCCCATCACCGCGTCGGGAGACCGCACCAAGATGCCCAACCACAGACCGAGCCAGATGATCGCCGTGGCGAACACGAGGAGGAGCGCCACAGCCTCGAGCACGTGCAGGAATGGAGCATGGGTGCGCCAGCCGACGATGAGCCCCGTACCCAACAAGATGATGATCGTCAGGATCGACCCGAGCATCTCCGCGAAGTAGTGGCCCAACAGGTAGGCGGATCGTCGCGATGGCAGCGATCGAAAGCGGTCGATGACCCCCTCTTGCAGATCCGTGGCGATCGACATCGCCGGGCCCATCATGGCGAAGGCCAGCGTCTGGATGAGGATGCCGCCGATCAGGTACTCCTTGTACCCCGCCCCGTCGACTTTGATCGCGCCGCCGAAGACGTAGGCGAACAGCAACACGAACATCAGCGGCTGCACGGTGACGTTGGTCAGCTTCTCTGGGACCTGGCGAATGTGTTCGAGGTTGCGACGGGCGAAGATGGTCGCGTCGGTCATCAAGGTGTTGCTCATGCCGGGATCTCCTGGTGGCTGCGGCGGTCGCTGGTGAGGGCGAGGAAGACTTCGTCGAGGGTGGCTTCGCGCCGGGTGATGTCGATGGCATCGATGCCGGCCTCGTCGAGGGCCCGCACGATGTCGATCACCCGCACGCCGGTCTTGATCGGCGCGGTGACGGTGAGTTGTTCGGCGTCGAAGGTCGGATCGTTCTCGGCGAAGGCCGACAATGCGCTTGCCGCAGCGACCAGTTCGCCGGCGGCGGCGACCTTCACGTCGAAGCGATCGTCGCCGATGCGTGCTTTCAAGTCGTCGGGGGTTCCGTGGGCCACGGTCTCGCCGTGGTCGAGCACGACGATGTCGTCGGCCATGCGATCGGCCTCTTCCAGGTACTGGGTGGTGAGGATGATGGTGGTGCCTTCGCGCACCAGATCGGCGAGCAACTGCCAGAGATCGCCGCGGCTTCGTGGATCGAGCCCGGTCGTGGGTTCGTCGAGGAAGAGCACGTCGGGGTTGCCCATCAGGCTGGCGGCGACGTCGAGACGGCGACGCATGCCACCCGAGTAGGTCTTGACGAGGGCGGTCGCAAAGTCCGTGAGATCGAGTTGTTCGAGCAGTTCGTCACCACGCTGGCGGGCCGCCGCCTTCGACATGCCGCGCAGCCGGCCGATGGTCAGCAGGTTCAAGCGGGCGGTCATCAAGCCGTCGACGGTGGACTGTTGCGAGGCGACGCCGATGCGGTCGCGGACCGCAGCGCTCTGGTGCACGACATCGAGCCCAGCGACCGTCGCACTGCCCTCGGTGGGTTGACTCAGGGTTGTGAGGATGCGGATGGCTGTGGTCTTTCCGGCCCCGTTGTGACCCAGCAGGCCGAGCACGGTTCCCGGGGCGACGTGCAGGTCGAGGTTGCGCAACGCCCACAGGTCGCCGAACTGCTTGCCGAGCCCGGTGGCGGTGATGCCGCCGCTGCGAGACGCTCGCTGCGCCGGGACGGGCTCAAATGTTTTCGTATGGCGTACTGAATTATCGTACATAGTACGAAGAAGAATAGCAGTACACTGTACGCCGTGGCAAGCGATTATCGGAAGAAGCGACCGGAGGCTCCTGGCGCTCTCGCTGCACCCGTCGCCCGGGGTTCGCATGGTGTTGTTGGTGCGGAGGTCACTGAGGCCGTGCGCCAGTTCGTGATCGACAAGACCACCGAGAAGATCAACGCCAAGATCAACGCCAAGATCGAGAAGCAGGCGACCAAGGTGGCGCTCAAGACCGCCCAGCACGTCGAGACCCTCGATCGGTTGGCCGCGCACCTCGAGACCATCGACGTGTGGACCCGTGCCGACCGGAACATGCGCAAGCCTCGCTTCAACCGCGACGACATCGCAGCCGCAGCAATTCGGATCGCCGATGCGGAGGGCTTCGAGGCGGTGTCGATGCGTCGCCTGGCCGCCGAGCTCGACGCCGGGACCATGACGCTGTACCACTACGTGCGCACCAAGGATGAGCTGTTGACCCTCGTATTCGATGCGCTGATGGGTGAAGTCGCGCTGCCACCAGGGCAGCGGATACCACGCGAGTGGCGCGCCGCGATCACGCTCATCGCCAGGCGCAGCCGCGATGCGTTGCGCCGGCACCCGTGGATCCTCGACATCACCGACGACCCCAGCATCGGACCCAACGCGATGCGCCATTTCGATCAGTCCTGGCAGGCCCTGGCATCGCTCGACGCCAGGTTCGAAGACAAGCTCGACCTCATCACCGTGGTCGACGAGTATGTCTTCGGCTATTGCCTGCACGAGCGCAACAACCTCAAGGACAACCCCAAAGACGCCGAGATGGTCGACTACATCGGCGCGTTGCTGGTCGACGACGAGGCCGAGTATCCGGCCCTGGCCGGGATGGTCGCCGAGATGGGTCTGCCCCGCCTGTGGTCGAGGATCCACACCCATGGGCGTGGCACCGGCCGTTTCGATCGCAACCTGGCCCGCCTGCTGGCGGGCTTCGAGGCCAGCATCACCCGCCCCTCCTCGCGCCCGACGCGCGATGAGCCGCCCCCGGGCGCACCTTCCTCACCGCGCCGCGCCGTCCTGCGGCGCGATGAGCGTTCTGTGGTGCCGAGCGACTCATCGCCCGTCGGCGGGGGTGCCCGCGACGCGATGGAGGGAAACCGATCGCACTGAGACGTCAGGCGCCGACCTGCAGCGACCGGCGGTTCGTCGCC